>NZ_JALNUG010000006.1:0-282923 GCF_026540675.1 Bacillus sp. GC_Bacil_1 | reverse complement strand
TGAAGTCGCAAGCCGGCTTAGCTCAATTGGTAGAGCAACTGACTTGTAATCAGTAGGTTGGGGGTTCAAGTCCTCTAGCCGGCACCACTTTCAAAATGAGCCATTAGCTCAGTTGGTAGAGCATCTGACTTTTAATCAGAGGGTCGAAGGTTCGAATCCTTCATGGCTCACCATTTTCAATTTAATGCGGGTGTAGTTTAGTGGTAAAACAAGAGCCTTCCAAGCTCTGGTCGAGAGTTCGATTCTCTTCACCCGCTTTTCAATTATGGGCCTATAGCTCAGCTGGTTAGAGCGCACGCCTGATAAGCGTGAGGTCGATGGTTCGAGTCCATTTAGGCCCACCATAATTGTTCCGCAGTAGCTCAGTGGTAGAGCTATCGGCTGTTAACCGATCGGTCGTAGGTTCGAGTCCTACCTGCGGAGCCATATTTATAGAGAAGTACCCAAGTGGCTCAAGGGGCTCCCCTGCTAAGGGAGTAGATCGCGAACGCGGTGCGAGGGTTCGAATCCCTTCTTCTCTGCCAGTAATTGGCCCGTTGGTCAAGTGGTTAAGACACCGCCCTTTCACGGCGGTAACACGGGTTCGAATCCCGTACGGGTCATACTAAAAGAGATAGCATAATCTGCTATCTCTTTTTTGTTGTGTATAAATATAAAAGAAGCTATAACAGATTATAAATAATCAATTTAAAAAAGTTATATTAATTTAAATAGGATTACCTCTTCTTATACATAAGAAAAGAGGTAATCCTATTTTTTGAATATGTTTTAACTCTCTGCTGAGCGGCCATCCGGTTTCATAACAGCATGACTATATGCGGAGTGAAGAGTTTTGTATCCTAAAAGTGCAATAGTTAAGGCAAGGCCTCCTGCTATAATAGCCACACTAAATCCTGCCCGAGCTCCAAAGTTATCAATAACTAAACCAGCTATCGCCGATCCTATGGAGACTCCAATACCAAGTCCTGTAATTGCCCAAGTCATTCCTTCAGTTATTTTTGATTCAGGTACGATTTTTTCCACAAGTCCCATAGTAATAATCATTGTAGGAGCGACAGATAACCCTGCAAAGAAAACAATAACTACTAGCCAAGGAATAGTGTTTACGAAAACTAGTGGCAGCATTGTTATCATGGACAGTGTGACTGCTATTAAAAACTGATTATAGGGTGGAGTATTGAGTTTAAGAGTACCGAAAATTAGACCTGCAAGGCATGAACCGATTGCATAGACAGAAAGCACAAAGCTAGCAGCTACCGTGTTTCCTTGATGTTCAGCAAAAGCTACACTAACGACATCTATTGTGCCAAATATAGTCCCTATGGCGATGAGTGTGAATACTAGTACTCGTAAAGAACCAATTTTAAACACTGTTCCTTTGTTTGTAATGTCGTGAGGGTGTACAGGCGGTTCTGTGCTTTTCTGCATGGCGAATAGGCATACCCCAATTGTAAGAAAAACAGATGATAAAAGTGGGCCTGCTTCTGGGAAGAACATAACACTTAAACTGACAGATAATACAGGCCCAATTATGAAGCAAATTTCGTCGACAACCGACTCTAAGGAAAATGCTGTATGCAATTTATGGGATCCACGGTATAGTTTAGTCCAACGTGCACGCACCATGGCTGACATGTTGGGCATACAACCTGCACATAAGGCGGATAGAAATAGCGTCCAATAAGGAGCTTCATATTTCGTACATAGAAGTAAGAGAATCGTAAAGAAAACACTGATACCTGTAGTCGGAAGAAGTATGCGAGATTGCCCTAATTGATCGGCCATCCGAGAAATATGAGGAGCTAGTAAAGCTGATGATAATGTAAAGGTGGCTGCAACAGCTCCAGCAAGCCAATAGTCACCACGTAACTGAGATAACATTGTAACAATACCAATGCCCATCATTGATATGGGCATCCGAGCTATAAATCCTGCTAATGAGAATCCTTTTGTACCAGGAGCACTGAAAATTTCACGGTAGGAATTAAACATAATAATCACCAAAGTATTTGACGTTTACATATACATTCTTCATTCTTTTAACTCCTCCTCTGTTTCATTAATACCTTCTATAAAAAGGGACAGTGAGTCAATGTAGGGGATGGGTAAGAAGTTATATTATCTTGTAAGCTAGAAATAATTGACATACGCACCGTATGCCAATATCATATTAACATACGGTGCGTATGTCAATTGAAATGTTTTATCTCTGGATAGAGAGCTGACGTTCAAAGGAGTTATTCTTTTACATAGAGAACGATACTATAATGCGATTTATTTTGAATAAAGAGAATGAATAGAAATAGGAGGAAAAGATGGTTAAAAAAACGAGAGCAGAAATGATTACTGAAACACGTGCTAAATTGCTGAGTGCAGCAAGAGAGGCTTTTGGTACAGTTGGATATGTAAACACGTCTATGGATGATTTTACAGCATCTGTCGGTTTAACACGTGGTGCAATTTATCATCATTTTGGTGATAAAAAAGGGTTGTTAGAAGCAGTTGTAAAAGAAATTGACATGGAAATGGATAATAAATTAGGGGAAGTATCAAATGAGGCGGAAGGAAAATGGGAAGGATTTGTTGGGCGTTGTCGTGCGTATTTAACAATGGCACTTAATCCAGAAATTCAGCGAATCGTACTTCGAGATGCACCAGCAGTATTAGGAAATAGTTATTATCAATCATCACAGTCGCAATGTTTAACGACGATGGCGGAGATACTTCAACAATTAATGAAGGACTCTATTATTGAAAAAACGGACTGTGAAGCCTTAGCAAGATTCATAAATGGCGGACTAGTGGACCTTGCTTGTTGGATTGCGAATTCTGAAGATGCAGAGATGCAGTTGTCTAAAGCTTTGCATGGCCTAACACTTATATTGGATGGTTTATTACTAGAAAAGAACGCTTAATTTTAACGGATATTTTTTAATATACAGTAATGGTTAAAAGGGAGGTGATAAAGTATAGGCTAATTCATTTATTTCACCGTAGTCTATATAGGCCAACTGACGTCCAGCTTATAAGGGGATAATGTGTTAGTTTGATTATAGAAATTGAATTTAGTTATAGGGAATAATCGAATCACATTCTTTTTGTTCACAATCTAAAGAAAACGCCTCCATTGAAATGGATTCCACACCTGATCTAATAACTTTACACTTTATGTGAAAAAGTTCACAAATAGGTCATAATTTGTGAAGTAATTCACAATGATACGTGCTACAATATGAGTGTAAAGAAGTTAAACAACATTAAATTAGTATTTTAATTAATTACTTAAACAATCATAAAAAATAGATGTGAACAATAGAGAGGGGAAATTACCATGAAAAAAGGTATCAATCGTGTAGTATTAGTAGGAACAGGAGCTGTAGGTTGTAGTTACGCTTACTCAATGATCAACCAAGGTGTAGCTGAAGAGTTCGTATTAGTAGATGTTAATGAAGCAAAAGCAGAAGGGGAAGCAATGGACTTAAGCCATGCGGTACCATTCTCTCCATCACCAACAAAAGTTTGGAGCGGTAGCTATGCAGATTGTAAAGATGCAGATTTAGTAGTTATCACTGCTGGATTACCACAAAAGCCAGGTGAAACTCGTTTAGACTTAGTTGAGAAAAATACAAAGATCTTTAAACAAATCGTTCGCGGTATTATGGATAGTGGATTCGATGGAATCTTCTTAATCGCAACTAACCCAGTTGACATTTTAACTTACGTAACTTGGAAAGAATCTGGTTTACCAAAAGAGCGCGTAATCGGTTCTGGTACTACTTTAGACTCTGCTCGTTTCCGTTACATGTTAGGTGACTACTTAGATGTAGATCCACGTAACGTTCATGCTTATATCGTTGGTGAACACGGTGACACTGAACTTCCAGTATGGAGCCACGCTACTATCGGTGTACAAAAACTAGAAACAATCTTAGCTAACAACGAACAGTACAATCAAGAAGACTTAGATAAAATCTTCGAAAACGTACGTGATGCAGCTTACCATATTATCGAGCGTAAAGGTGCAACTTACTACGGAATCGGTATGTCACTACTTCGTGTAACTAAAGCAATCTTAAACAACGAGAACAGCGTATTAACTGTATCTGCATACCTTGAAGGTCAATACGGAGAGAAAGATGCTTATGTAGGTGTTCCAGCTGTAATTAACCGCGAAGGTGTACGTGAAATCGTAGAACTTGAGCTAAATGAAGATGAAAAAGCGAAATTCGCTCATTCTGTAAAAGTATTAAAAGAAACAATGGCACCAGTACTATAATAATTGCTAAATAATTCAGAGGTGGGAAACTGCTTCTTACCTCTGAACTTATATAATTTAATATAAATTCCTTTTCCGGTTTCCCTTGTATATCCCCAATATACCCCTTTTGCTGGATAAGGGTCGTTTATAGAAAAGAGCACTCTACTTTACGTAGAGTGCTCTTTATTATCCCGCATTAACGGGCAGTAAGATCCCCACCTCAAAATGCAGCGAAAGCAAAGAAGTTAGTTTGGTGATCAACTGCCCGTAAAAGCCCGATTGGTTCAACTAATAATCAGTGGGGGGTGAACACCCCCCACTGATTAAAGTTTCACTTTATCATTTTTTAGGCGTTAATCCCAATTTCTTTAAAATATCTGTCAGTGTACCGCTTTTTGATTTTTCTACAGGTGTTTGTGATTTAGATGCATCTGGCCCTTTTTTCAAGAAGTTCTTGTCAACGAAGCGAATATCTTTTTCGTCGACAATCCCATCTTTATTAAGGTCTCCGTCTTTTACAGTTAGTCCTTTTTTACCATAGTTGCTAGCGATAATTTCAGCATCTTTAATATCGATTACTTTATCAGCATTTACATCGCCGGCAAGGTTTTCGTCAGGTCTTGCATAATAATATTGGCCAAGCAGCTTACCGTCTTTTTCAGTACCAAGTTTCGTTGTTAGGCGGCTTGTTAAATGTCCTGGCACTTCTACATATAGGTTATAGTCGCGTTTATTAACTGGAAGTCCATTTAGTTTGAAGTACCCATATTTATCTAGTGAGCCTTCAAACTTATGACGGTAAGAATCAGTTGCGTATACTTTTACGCCAAGCTTTGCATAATCAAACTTCTCATCTAAATATCCACGTTCATTTAAGAATGCACCAGGTTTAATATTTCCTTCTACTAGTGAATTTAAGGACATAACTGAGAATGTTTGATCTTGAAGTACACGCATTCTATTTGGTTCTGATTCACCTTGTTTCCAGTAAACAAAAATTGGTGACTCTAATTGAGCGTTTGCTTCATAAAATTCATCATTTTCTACTTTGAAAGTTACATCAATGAACGGGAAATCACCATCTAATCCAGCAAAGTTTTTGTCATCGATAGCGCCACCAACTGTAACCGAACTTGCCTCTAGTTTCGGTTCATTTACTTTTGCGGTTACTCCTTTTTCGGAAAGTAGCTTTTCAAAAGCAGGATTAAACTTCGCATTTGCAAATTTGAAGTTCTTCTCTAGGAAGTTTACATTAAATTGCCCAGCAACAAATTGTTTTACGTGTTTTGCGTTTAGTGTTACTGTGAACTCGTCATTTTTATATAATTCTTTTTTATCGTAACTAGCTTTCGAATATTGAGCACCTTGTGGGATAAACCAGTAGTTATTTACACCGCTTGGATAGTCAGCTCCTGCAGTTGCATAATCGAAAATATATACGCCTGTGTTCATTGGACCTTCCGTTTTGAAGGAGTCAGGTGTAATGCCAACTTTAAAGTCGCCATTTGCATTAATCGGTAAAAACTTATGCAAGTATGGAGAATAGTCATAGTACATAACGCCATTCGCTTCTTGCGTAATGTTTAATCCTTTTCCTTTTAAGTAGTCAACGTTTGAATCGTATACATTTCCTTTAATCCATAGTGCTTTTTTGCCATCTTCTACTGTATAATTTTCTTCATTTAACTCGTAAATACCAGGTTTTAATCCAGTTAGTTTCACTTCTGGTGGGGTATTATCAATTACAACATAATCACCTTTTACACGTGCTTTCCCAGCCTTATCATAACCGACAAACTCAATTGTGTAGTCTCCTTCTGGTAAGTTGATTTTCTCATCACCAATTGGTTTTGCAGGATCATTTGTAAAAGGATACACTTTTCCATTAAAGAATGAGTCTAAGTAGTAATACACATCAGTTTTTAGTCCACTTGTGTTTAATGTCCCAATGAAGCCCAGAGCTTTATCTGTTTTGGAATCTTTTACGATAAGATCTAACGTTTCAAGTTCGCTGTTTAATTGGAATGCCCCGTGAACATACGATTCACCGTATGGATTAAATTTAGATGTATCAGTTGAAATTGCTTTTCTTGATAGTATTGCATTTTCAATACCAGGCTCTGATACACGAATAGAGAATGGGATTTGATATGTTTCTTCTTTATTTTTCGTGTTCGTAATATGAATATATCCTTCATATCGGCCTTGTTTTACACCGGCTGGAACATTAATTTTTGCTTCAATTTCATCTGCTTTGCCAGCATCAAGAGTAATTGTTTCTGGAGCTGAGATTTTTACACCGTTTGCGACAGCATCGTTAATAGTAGAAGAAGCCGGTGTATAAGAAATTTCTGTTTTAAATTCTTTTTTCTCTTGTTTATTATGATTAGTTACTTTTATATTTCGTTTTTGTTCAAGAGCTTCACCGTCTTTTTGATAAAACTTACCGAATGCAATAGATCCAGTTTCTTCGGGCACTTCAATTACTTCATCATTTACAACAGTTTGTGTCGTATCTAATACTTTAAAGCTTGTTTCTGTACGAACGGCGTTGTAAGCATCTACTCGCCCAGCTCCAACTTCATACACCGAATATTTTTCTTTTAAATCATCAGCTGTGTTCATAAGAGACGCTTTTACATCGAACGGAGAGTAGTCTGGGTGTTCTTGTAAAATTAGAGCAGCAACGCCAGCAATATGAGGGGAAGCCATAGATGTTCCTTGCATACGCTCATAGGAAACAGCGTAGTTTTCACCCTCTTGCGGGTCGTTAATATATTCAGGAACTGTTGAAAGGACAGCGACACCAGGCGCTGTAATATCAGGCTTAATATCATCATTTGCTGTAACAGGACCGCGTGAGCTAAAGTCTGCAAGATGATCGCCTTCTGTTTGAATGTAATTAATTTCATCGAAAGTTAAGGATGTGCTACCTTGTTCAATTTGAGCTTTTAGTTTTTCACCGTCTTCTTTCGTTAGGCGGAATGCTGGAATGTATTTTGTGCTTTCACCAACGTAGAAAGGAATTTCTCCATCCACGTTGTTATAAATAATAACGGCTTTTGCACCTGCTTGTTTTGCGTTAGCAATTTTTTCATCAAATGAGGTTGTACCACGTGCAACGAGAGCGATTTTTCCTTTTACATCTTTTTTACTAAACTCGTCAGGCGTACCGATTCCTACAGATTCAATAGGTAAAGTTTGTCCCTTGAAATCTTCTATTTTATCAGTGAAGTTTTTGCCGAACAAAATTAGGTTAGGGAATTGTAATTGTCCAGCATGACCTGATAGTTTCGGTAAGGAAATAGAGCTATCACTGGCTCCAACCGTAATAGCAAATGGCGAAGCACCTGGTGATCCGAGTGTTGATGGATTCGGTCCAGAGTTACCAGCAGCAACGACTGTAACAACGCCTGAAAGCATCGCGTTATTAACAGCGATAGATGTTGGATCAAGAGGATTGTTGCTATCATCACCTAACGATAAGTTAATAACGTTCATACCGTCAGAAATAGATTTATCAATTGCAGCGATAATACCTGAACTATCTCCACTTCCGTATGGACCGAGTACACGATAGTTATACAGTTCAATGTCAGGTGCAACACCTTTTACTGCTGAATCAGATTGGTTCTTCTTTTGAGCAGAAACGATACCTGCTACGTGAGTGCCGTGGGCTGTGTAGAAGGAAGAACCACGGTTATCAAATTCAGGAGCACCAGATTGTTGCCATTCTGAATAAGTAGTTTCCATTGGATCTGCATCATTATTAATAAAGTCCCAACCCTTTACTGAATTTGGATCTACTTTGCTAGAGTCCTCACCAGGTTTTGCGCGATAGCCTTTATATACGTCTTTTAAGTCAGGGTGATTGTAATCAATACCTGTATCTAATACACCAACTTTAATTCCTTTTCCGGTAATACCCTCACTATGTAACTTATCTACCCCGATTTGAGGGATGCTGTCTGTTAGTTTTTGGGGTGCTTTTTGCTCAGCTTGTTTTGGTAAATTTAATTTCACTTCGTAATCTTTCCAAATGCGTTTTACAACACCAATTCGTAACAACTCTTCAACTGTATTTGCTGGTAATGTCATTGCAACACCATTTAGCGCATGCTTATAAGAACGTTTAATTTGTACAGACTGGAAGTTTCCTGATTTTACTGATGGGCTGAATTGATAAAGACGTTTTAGTCCTTTTTCGAATTCTTCATGTTCTTGATCAATACGTACTTTTATATTTTCAGGAGCAGATTGTAATCCTTTTTCTTTTTGTTTTAATTCATTAATCTTTACTGGAGCAGTTTGAAATTCTACAATGATATTTACAGGCTCAGAACTACTCGTATTAATATCTGGTGAAATTGTAAAACCAGGGTTGGCATCTACCGTTTGTAATGCCAGGCGTTGTTCTTTAGAAAGCTTCGATAATATAGAATGAGCATTTGAAGATTCAATTTGGTTAATAGGACTTTCAGCAAGTACATTGAACGGAATGGCAGTTGAAAACAGAACGCCAGCTGTTACCATTCCAGTAACAAAACGATTTTTCTTTTTCATTTATAGGCCTCCGGTAATTTATATTTTTAAAAATTATTTCTCCACACCTGCTGTTTGCTCAGCATGGAAAGTCCAGTTTAGCTGCAGGGAATCACCTTGAAATTTATTTTGATCTTGGTCGTTATCTTCAAATGAGAAGAGAACGTGTAAGTAATCTGTTTCACCAGATTTAATACCATCTATTAAGTTATGACGTTCTAGAGACGTAGCGACATCTTCAGGTTTCATAGTTTTTAATTTTGATAGTTTTGTTTCCCACAAAATCTCATGATCATCGTTTGGATTAGATGGCTGTCCATCATTCACTAGAAACTTGACGATAATGTGATCACCTAAATCTTCACCGTCATTATTTTGCTTTGCATCTGTAACTTCATATGATGTTTCAAGTGCTACTTTTGCGATATCCAATGTACCTTTATTTTCAAGCTTGAAGTTCCTTTCAATAAAATCACCTGGTTTTAAATCTTTCACATTAACGATTACACTTGGATTAAGAGAAAGATCTAGTGTTCCAGCTTGAAATGAGTTACTTGATGTTTCTGAATCACTGAAATAGGCGAATACACCTCCGAATGTAAGGGATAAACCAAGTGAAGCGGTGACAACTCCCATTCCTACTTTTCGTTTTAATGACATAAGAAAGCCCCCTAGTTAAATTTTTATAGCAATCGTTCGCAACAAGGATAAATAAGTAAACATAGTAGTCCGCTATGAATTATAGTTACGAAAGATAACGGTTCTTTATTGAGAACAAGTATATGCTTATGAATTTCGCATTTCAATAAAATCATGACAAAAAATGTTGAGAAACATTTTTTTATGACAGATTATTTTATGGTTATTTTAAGTGGAAAATAGGGTGAAAGATAGAATAAACCTAATAAAATAAAGGTTGAGAAAAAAATAATAGGAGGAAATATAGAAGTAGAATGAAGCGTTTACAATGAATATTCGTCAAAATTCGATATTTTACACGGAAATGTGAAGAAAAACTAACATTTTTAAGAAAAAAACGAATGTTTTTTATAAATTAACAAGGATATTGCAGTTTTTCGCAGAAATAGTTAAAGTATAAAAAATTCTGTCATCTAAGTGAGGTGAGCATATTGAGTGTAATAAATTGTGAAGAAGTGAAACGAGATGAGTTTCATACAGAAAAGTACTATGAAAGTTATAACATCTTTGGCGCGCATGTTGTGACGGAAGATGAGATTCAAGGGGTACGATTTACAGTGTGGGCTCCTCATGCGAAAGCAATGAGTGTTGTTGGGGATTTTAATGAGTGGGATTATGAGCAACATAAGATGCTACAAGTGACAGAAGAAGGCATTTGGTCCTTATTTATACCGCATATTGAAGAAGGAGAAATATATAAATATGCGATCGAAACGTTGGCTGGTGACGTCATTTTAAAGGCAGATCCGTATGCTGTATATGCAGAAGTAAGACCGAATACGGCATCTGTAGTTTTTGATATAAAAGGATATGAATGGAATGATAAAAACTGGAATCGTAAGAAAAAGAAAAAATCGATTTATAAAGAAGCGATGACAGTTTATGAATTACATTTTGGTTCTTGGAAAAAGAAAGAAGATGGAACGCTGTACTCTTACAGGGAAATGGTTGAAGAGCTCATCCCGTATGTGGTGGAACATCAATTTACACATATTGAAATTATGCCGCTTGTTGAGCATCCATATGATCGTTCTTGGGGATACCAAGGAACGGGATATTATGCAGCGACGAGTAGATTTGGTACGCCGCATGATTTAATGCATTTTGTCGACGAATGTCATAAATATGGAATCGGTGTCATTTTAGATTGGGTGCCGGGGCATTTTTGTAAAGATGCTCACGGTTTATATTTGTTTGATGGCACACCGACCTATGAATATAAAGATAAAGATGTACAAGAAAATCCAGTATGGGGAACTGTCAATTTTGATTTAGGGAAGAGAGAGGTACGTAATTTCTTAATTTCAAATGCGTTATTTTGGATGAGATATTTCCATATTGATGGTTTCAGAGTAGATGCAGTTGCGAATATGTTGTACTGGAATAAAGAAGGACAAGAGCAAAGTAATGAGCTTGCTGTTTCATTTTTAAGAGAGTTAAATGAAGCAGTGTTTGCAGAGGATGAAGATTTTCTTATGACGGCAGAAGATTCAACAGCTTGGCCATTTGTAACAACTCCAACGTATGAAGGTGGGCTTGGATTCAATTACAAATGGAACATGGGCTGGATGAATGACGTGCTGAAATATATGGAGTGTGCGCCTGAATATAGGAAACACATTCATGAGAAAATGACGTTTTCTTTACTATATGCGTACTCTGAAAACTTCATATTACCGCTTTCTCATGATGAAGTCGTTCATGGGAAAAAGTCGTTATTAAATAAAATGCCAGGTTATTACTGGGATAAGTTTGCTCAACTTCGTTTATTATATGGATATTTCTTTACTCACCCAGGAAAGAAGTTACTTTTCATGGGAGGAGAATTCGGACAGTTTGATGAGTGGAAAGACCTTGAAGATTTAGATTGGAATTTACATGATTTTGAAATGCATCGTTATATGCATGATTACTTTAATGAGCTCATAGCATTGTATAAGCGCTCAAAACCACTTTGGCAGCTTGACCATTCACCTGAAGGTTTTCAGTGGATTGATGCTAATAATAATGAGCAAAGTATTTTCTCTTTTATCCGCCAAGGGGATAAACAAGAAGATGCGTTAGTTGTCGTATGTAATTTTACGAAAGCTACATATGAAAACTATAAAGTAGGTGTACCAGATTTCGAGTATTATAACGAGATTTTAAACAGTGATGCACAGCAATATGGCGGTTCGGGGCAAGTGAATAAGAAACGTCTTAAGACAATTCTAGAACCGTACCATAATCAAGCGGCACATGTAGAGATTACAATTCCACCATTCGGCGTATCCATATTACGACCAGTGAAGACGAGAAAGGGGAGCAAAAAACAAGATGGCTCAAAAACAAAAGTGCGTAGCAATGTTACTAGCAGGGGGAAAAGGTAGTCGTTTAAGTGCATTAACAAAAAATTTAGCCAAGCCAGCTGTTCCATTTGGTGGTAAATATCGCATTATTGATTTTACGCTAAGTAACTGTGCGAATTCTGGTATTGAAACGGTTGGGATTTTAACACAATATCAACCACTTGAACTTCATAATTATATCGGAATCGGAAATGCGTGGGATTTAGACCGAGTAAACGGTGGGGTCACAGTATTACCTCCTTATGCGGAGTCTTCAGGGGTTAAGTGGTATACAGGTACGGCAAGTGCCATTTATCAAAATTTAAACTATTTAAGTCAGTATGAACCGGAGTATGTTCTTATTTTATCAGGTGACCATATTTATAAAATGGATTACAGTAAGATGCTAGATTACCATATTGAGAAAGAATCGGACGTATCCATTTCTGTTATTGAAGTACCTTGGGATGAAGCGAGTCGCTTTGGCATTATGAATACAAATGAAGAAATGGAGATTGTTGAGTTTGAAGAGAAACCACAATTTCCAAGAAGTAATCTTGCATCAATGGGAATCTATATTTTTAATTGGCCAATTTTGAAAGAGTATTTAGAGATGGATGCGAGAAACCCTGAATCTAGTAACGATTTTGGAAAAGATGTACTTCCGCTTTTATTGGATGAAGGGAAGAAGTTAATGGCGTATCCGTTTGAAGGATATTGGAAAGATGTTGGAACGGTGAAGAGCTTATGGGAAGCGAATATGGATTTGCTTCGCGATGAAACATCACTGAATTTAAACGATCGTAATTGGCGTATTTACTCTGTCAATCCAAACGAACCGCCTCAATATATTGCTGAAAAGGCGAAAGTAGAAGAATCGCTTATTAACGAAGGGTGCGTCATTGAAGGGGACGTGAAGCATTCTGTGTTATTCCAAGGAGTGACGGTGGAAGAAGGAAGTATGGTGATTGATTCTGTCGTTATGCCAGGGGCTAAGATTGGTAAAAATGTTGTGATTGAAAGAGCGATTGTTGGATCAGAAATGGTTATTGAAGATGGAACAATCATTCGTCCAGAAAAGAATGTTGACGATGTAGTATTAATTGCTGAAGGGAAATAGAAAAGGGGGATGAAATGAATGGGAGAAAAAATGTTAGGAATTATTAATGCAACGGGAAGTTTTCCTTCCTTAAAGAAAGTAACAGGGCATCGTTCACTAGCGGCGTTACCGTTTGGGGGCCGTTATCGACTCATTGATTTCATGCTTTCAAATATGGTGAATTCTAGTATTCATAGTGTAGCAGTTTTTACAAGCCATAAAAATCGTTCGTTAATGGACCATGTTGGTTCAGGAAAACAGTGGGATTTAGATAGAAAACGAGACGGACTATTTTTATTCCCGCCAAACTGCCAATGTGACCAAGATGAATTTGGGTCTTTTGCACACTTTAGAAGACATATTGATTATTTTCTAAGAAGCAGAGAAGAGTACGTTGTTATTACGAATAGCCATCTCGTAACAGCATTAAATTTTCAAGCGGTGTTAGAGCGACATATACATACGGCAGCTGATATTACAGAAGTTTGCCATGAAGGGGTTTCGCTTCAAACATACGTGTTAAAGAAACAATTATTATTAGATTTATTTGAGTCATATAAAGATGTGGAGCAATACAGTTTATTTGATGTAGTGAGAGAAAAACGCGGGAAATCATTACATATTGCTACATATGAACATACTGGATATGTAGCAATTATTGACTCGATCGAAAGTTACTATAAACATAGCTTAGAAATTTTGCAACCTGCTATTTGGAAGCAATTATTTAAGAAAGAAGCGCCGATCTTTACGAAAGTAAAAGATGAGCCACCAACTCGTTATCTAAAGGGTGCAGTCGTGAAAAATACAATGATTGCAAATGGCAGTATTATTGAGGGGGAGGTAGAAAACAGTGTTATTTCCCGTTCAGTTAAAATTGGAAAAGGATCAATTATTCGTAACAGTATTATTATGCAAAAGAGCCAAATTGGAGATAACTGTATAATAGACGGTGTTATTATTGATAAAGACGTGAAAATTGGCGACGGTGTCGTATTAAAAGGAAATATCGATGAGCCGTATGTTGTAGAAAAAGGAAGCGTACAAAACAGTACGATTAATAGTTATTCCTAAAGAATCAGTGGGGGCTTTTTCCTCCACTGATTAAAGTTTTAATTTAAATGAAAACTCGAAGGGAGGAAGCTGCAAGAGGAGTAATAAAAACTTTTCGCGCAGTGGGACAACAAGTGAATATTTTATTTGCAGTATCAGAATGTGTACCGTTTGTGAAATCGGGAGGATTAGCTGATGTAGCGGGTGCGCTCCCAAAAGAGCTGAAAAAATTAGGAGTGGACGTTCGTATTATACTTCCGAATTATAGCCTCATTCCACAAAAGTTAAGAGATGGATGTACGTTACATAAAGTAATTAACGTCCCGCTCGGGTGGAGGAATCAATATTGTGGAATTTTAAAAGGTGAGCAAGACGGAATTACGTATTACTTAATAGATAATGAATATTATTTTAAGAGAGATTCTCTGTATGGTCATTATGATGACGGGGAGCGTTTTTCTTATTTCTCAAAAGCAGTGTTAGAGTGTATTCCGCACCTTGACTTTGAAGTGGATGTTCTTCATAGCCACGATTGGCATACGGCTATGGTTAATTTCTTACTTCGTGAAAAGTATCAAGATAACCCGTTATATGAGCGTATTAAAACGGTATATACGATTCACAACTTGCAGTTCCAAGGAGTATTTCCTCCTGAAGTGATGTACGACTTGTTAGAGCTTGGTGATGAATATTTTCATAGTGAGCAGCTAGAGTTTTATGGAAACATAAACTTTATGAAAGGCGGTATTATCGCTTCGGATCAAATTACAGCGGTGAGCCCGACGTATAAAGAAGAAATTCAATATGAATTTTTCGGTGAGAAGCTAGATGGATTACTGCGAAAATATAATGATAAGCTTAGCGGCATTGTAAATGGTATTGATACGAGCGTATATAATCCAGAAACGGATTCGTATATTAAGGCTCAGTATGATGCAGAGTCATTATATGAAAAGAGTGAAAATAAACGCGCTTTGCAGCGTTATTTTGGTTTGCCAGAAAAAGAGGATACACCAATTATTTCAATGGTAACGAGATTAACGAAGCAAAAAGGTCTTGATTTAGTACGCACTGTATTCCGCGAAATAATGGAAGAAGATGTACAATGTATTATTTTAGGTTCAGGTGATTCGGAATATGAGCAATTCTTTGAGTGGATGGCATATGAGTATCCGGAGAAGGTAAAAGTTTATATCGGATTTAATGAAGAATTAGCGCACCAAGTGTATGCGGGAAGCGATTTGTTTTTAATGCCATCGCTGTTTGAACCGTGTGGACTTGGACAACTTATCGCATTAGCGTACGGTACGATTCCAATTGTAAGAGAAACAGGTGGATTAAACGATACGGTACATTCTTATGATGAAGAAACAGGCGAAGGAAATGGTTTCAGTTTCACGAACTTTAATGCACATGACATGCTGCATACGGTTCACCGTGCAATTGAATTTTATCACGATAAACCAGTGTGGGAGCAGCTTGTAAAACAAGCGATGACTGAAGATTATAGCTGGGAGCAATCGGCTCTTGCTTATAAGGAATTGTATAAAAGTCTCATGGAATAACATGTAGGTGGTGAAAAAATGTTTACTCATGTTGAAAGTTTTAAATCAACTTTTCTAGAAAAGTTAGAGACGATGTATGGGAAAAGTTTCAAAGATTCTACAACTCGTGATCAATATAATACGCTCGGCCATATGGTACGTGAGTATATGAATAGTCAATGGATTGCAACGAATGAGAGTTATCGATCCGGAGAGCAAAAGCAAATGTATTACTTGTCTATTGAGTTTTTGCTTGGACGTTTGCTTGGAAGTAACATCTTGAATTTAGGTATTAGAGATGTATGCGAGCAGGGGTTATCTGAACTAGGGATTTCGTTGCAAGAGTTAGAAGAAGTGGAAGCAGATGCAGGCCTTGGTAATGGTGGGCTTGGACGCTTAGCAGCCTGTTTTCTCGATTCACTTGCATCTTTAAACTTGCCAGGACACGGCTGTGGAATTCGTTATAAACATGGTTTGTTTGATCAGAAAATTGTTGATGGTTATCAAGTTGAATTTCCAGAACAGTGGCTTCTTCATGAAAATGTATGGGAAGTAAGAAGGCATGATCAAGCTGTGGAAGTAAGTTATTTCGGCAGTGTTGAACCGCTAGAAATTGACGGGCGTTTAGAGTTTAGGCATACAAATGCAGAAGTCATTATGGCAGTGCCATATGATGTGCCGGTAGTAGGCTATGAGACGAGTACTGTAAATACACTTAGACTTTGGAATGCTGAACCAGTTCCGTTCCCGCAAAACTGCAAAGATATTTTGAAATATAAGCGCGAAACAGAGGCTGTATCGGAGTTTTTATATCCAGATGATACGCATGATGAGGGGAAAATACTTCGGTTAAAACAACAGTATTTCCTCGTATCAGCAAGTTTACAAAATATCGTTCGAATGCATAGAGAAAGATATGGTGACCTTCGTCAATTACATGAAAAAATTGCGATTCACATTAACGATACACATCCGGTTTTAGCAATTCCAGAACTGATGCGTATTTTACTAGACGAAGAAAAGTTAACATGGGAAGAAGCTTGGCACATAACGACGCAGACGATTTCTTATACGAATCATACGACGTTATCAGAAGCGCTCGAAAAGTGGCCAATTCACATTTTTAAACCGTTATTACCGAGAATTTATATGATTATTGAAGAGATTAATGAACGTTTCTGTCATGAACTTTGGGAACGTTATCCTTATGAATGGCATCGCATCGAAGACATGGCAATTATTGCGCATGATCTTGTGAAAATGGCTCATTTAGCAATTGTCGGTAGCCATAGCGTAAACGGTGTAGCAAAAATTCATACGGAAATATTAAAGCAGCGGGAAATGCGATTGTTTTATGAATTTTATCCAGATAAGTTTAATAATAAGACGAATGGAATTGCTCATAGGCGCTGGCTTATGAAAGCAAATCCACAGTTAACAAATCTCATTTCAGAGGCGATTGGAACAGAGTGGAAGAAAGAACCGATTAAGCTTCAATCGTTGCAAACAGTTCAATACGATGCGAGTTTCCAAGAGAAATTTGCAGAAGTAAAACAAGAACGTAAAGAGATTTTAGCGGAGCGCATTCATAATACAATGGGGCTTACGATTGATCCAAATTCTATTTTTGATGTGCAAGTGAAAAGATTACATGCTTACAAACGACAATTATTAAATGTTCTTCATATTTTATATTTGTATAACCGTTTGAAAGAGGATGCTAGTTTTACATTTTATCCGCGTACTTTTATTTTTGGAGCGAAAGCATCACCTGGATATTATTACGCGAAAAAAATTATTAAATTAATAAATGAACTCGCAAGAAAAGTAAATAATGACCCGTATGTCAGTCAATATATGAAAGTTATCTTTCTAGAAAACTATCGAGTTTCTTTAGCGGAAGATATATTCCCGGCAGCGGATGTAAGTGAACAAATTTCAACGGCGAGTAAAGAAGCATCGGGAACAGGTAATATGAAATTTATGATGAATGGTGCGATTACACTCGGAACGCTAGACGGAGCTAACGTTGAAATAAAAGACCGGGTCGGTCATGATAACTGTTTCATTTTCGGCTTAACAGCGGAAGAGGTTCTTCATTACTATCAAAATGGTGGATATCGTGCAAGTGATTATTATCACCACAATAGGCACATTAAAAAAGTAGTTGATCAATTAACAAATGGTTTCTTTGCACAATCGGGAGCAGAATTTGAAGCGATTTATGATTCTCTCGTTATTCAAAATGATGAATATTTCGTTCTGCGAGATTTTGGCCCATATGCTGAAAAACAAGAAGCTGTCGGTAGAGCTTATGAGAACCGAACGAAGTGGCTAGAAATGTCGATTTTAAATATTGCACAGTCTGGTCATTTTGCGAGTGATCGAACGATTTTGCAGTACAGCAATGAAATTTGGGGTATTGGTAATGTAGTTAAACAGTTTTAAAGAGGATGCTATATTGGGAGATATATTATCGATTTACCAACAAAAATGGATATTAATAAATAAAACGGGCTTAATAAAATTAAGCTCGTTTTATTTATTTTGCTTAAGAAAGAAATGGAACAGTGGTATATATGATACCTGCCCCATCATACTCTCCTGTCGCAAAGTATGAAAATGTAAAGAAACCTGTGACCGTAAAAATTACAATAAGAAAAAGTGTGAAGATAAATTTTAACATGTAAGGTCCCCTCATCCAAAAATAACTTCATAGAGTATTATAGTATACGAATATTTTATTTCCAATTGTTTACTGGTTAAAAATGAGAAGTCAGACATGTTTTGTATGTTGTAATGGAATGATTATTTGTAATGGATTTTGTATTTTTTGTAAATGTCATATTGTGATGGACGTGTGCATACTCCCAATCATGATCATTAAAATTTATGTTTCGGGGAGGGAGAAGTGGAACGACATCGAACAAGTTGACGAAACGAAAGCTACTAGCTACTTGTAGTTTATAATAATTTCGAAAAGCGATATCTCCTACTTTTGGAGAAGCGAATGTATAAAGTCCATACTGTGCGAAGGCAGTATTTATACGTGCATCTAATATGTGTAATGTGGCAAGCGCACCACCTAGACTATGCCCAGTAGCTAGCAGTTTTTTATGTGCTGGCAATGATACGAGCATATCCATAATAGAATCACGACAAGACTCATAAATAGAGAGAAAGCCGTTATGGACATTTCCGCTATTTAAAGCATAAGGATAAGGTTTTTGATTGACGAGAGAGTCAATAATCCAATCAGGGTCTGTTTGAGTGCCCCTGAAGGCAACGATAATTGTATCCTCAGATTCTAATATAAACCCGAACCATTCTGTTGTTTGAATGGCTTTTCCTTGAAACCCTTGTACATATTGAAAACCATCTGGTATTTCGAAAATACCATTTTGTTTATATTGTTCATACGTTAACTCACAACAAGAAGCTAACAGTATGGCAGTGTCTTTATCAAAGGATAAAGGAGTACGCATTAAGGAAGCCCTCCTTAAGAAAAGGTATAGTTTAATATATGCGGTGAGGAACTTGATTCATGCTTTTGGAAAAAAGACTTGAACCTACAGTTACGTGAGGGAGTATGATTTTTGTAAACATATTGTTAGGAGGAGTGTAAGATGAGCAAAAGGGAAGGCTGTTCAATTGGTGAGTTTGCAAAGAGGACAGGCACATCAATACGGACACTACAATATTACGATGAAATTGGACTACTTAAACCTGGAAAGAATGTTAGCTCTGGTCACCGTGTGTACAAAGGAAAAGATATATTAGAACTACAGAAAATAGTGAGTCTTAAAGTATTAGGATATAGTTTAGAAGAAATACGCGTTATGCTGAAAATGCCAAGTTTGAATGTAAATTTAAAAGAAACGTTGGAACAACAAAGAAAAGCCTTTGAAGAAAAGAGAAGACACATTGAAGTTTCGATAAAGGCGCTTGAACGAACAATGGTATGTCTTGAGGAAGATGAAGAGTTGGATAGTGACATATTAATGAGTCTAATTAACAGCATTCAAAAAGAAAACGAACAACGTTTATGGCTTGAAGGATATGTATCAAAAGACTTGGCTGATGGATTATATAATAAGTCGGAAGAAGAGGGCATAGCACTTGATAAAGAGTTTGTGCGTTTAGCAAAAGAAGTGAAAAGGTTATTTGGAAGACAAATTGAGGATTCAGAAGTGCAAAAATTGGTTGATGAACATATGAAGGCGACTCTTAAGTATGTTGGTGAAGGGACAATGTATTCTTTAGGTAAATTAGAGAATATAGAAGAACAATATAATAATATGATGCCATCTCCTTACACGGAAGAAGAAGAGGCATGGCTTAATGAAGCGATGGAGTATTATATGATTCGAAATGGTATGTATAGCCCTCCGCAGTAAAAATAAAGTGCCATAGTCATAAACTTTAGAGAAATGCCTCCGATGTTTTTTTTGCATTGGAGGCATTTTTTACTCTTTTCCATCTAAAAGGTGAACAAGGCCACCTAATATACTACTTTCACCAGTACTTTATAATGCTGGTCTTGTAAGAGGTTTGAAAAAATAGCCTGTATATATTTGAACGATGATTACCTATTTACTTGTGTTTGTTCGCACTATATACCGAAAATTTCGGGAAACAAAACATATTATTTATCTGTTTGTTTTTGCCTTTTTTTCAAATACTCCGCACGTAATTGTTCAAGTTTTTGCTTTTTATCAAATTTGGCAGGCTTCTGTTTTTCATGAAACTTTGCCACAGCTACCTGACTTTTGGAATCCAATTGATATTTTCCCACTTTGTTCACCTACTTTTCTTGTCTTGAAAGAGAATCTATTCAACAAATATAATATACCTTATTTTACTGAAGTAAACCTTATTACTTTATTTCATCTGCTTTTTCTCGTTTGTAGACGTAAATTAAAACACCCTTCCACTGCATTACTGCAAGCAAGGGTGTTTAATTTTAGTATTATATTAGTCGATGGACAAGCCTGCATAAGGGCCCTTTTTACTCTTTCCCATCCAATAAACGACCAAGGCCACCTAATACACTACCTTCGCCAGTACTTTGCGCTGCTGGGCTTGTAAGGCGTGCTGCTAATCGGCTAAGTGTTAAGGACTGAATCCAAACTGTTCCAGGACCTTCTAATGTTGCGAAGAATAAACCTTCGCCGCCAAATAGAGCTGTTTTTACTTTACCAACGAATTCGATATCATAGTTAATATCTTTTGTCATGGCAACGAGACAACCTGTATCAATGCGAAGTTTCTCACCAGGTTTTAATTCACGTTTATATACAGTTCCACCTGCGTGCATGAAAGCAAGGCCGTCACCTTCAAGTTTCTGCATGATAAACCCTTCACCACCGAAGAAACCAGTTCCTATTTTTTTCGTAAATTCAATTCCGATAGAAACACCTTTTGCGGCACAAAGAAAGGCATCTTTTTGACAAACTACTTTTCCTTGATATTCTGTTAAATCTACAGGAATAATTTTACCAGGATAAGGAGCAGCAAATGAGACGTGGCGTTTGCCGTGACCTGTATTTGTAAATACAGTCATAAACATACTTTCGCCTGTAACGAGACGTTTACCAGCGCCCATTAATTTGCCGAATAAACCGTTAGATGGGCCAGAACCGTCACCAAAGATTGTTTCCATTTCAATGTAATCTTCCATCATCATCATTGCGCCAGCTTCTGCAATAACGCTTTCTTTTGGATCTAATTCAATTTCAACAAACTGCATATCATCGCCATATAGCTTATACTCGATTTCATGTGCTTGCATTTTTTCACCTCATAAATATGTAGTAATTATATTGTACAGAAGTTAAAAGAATTAGAGTACTGTATTTTTGTTAATTTTTGAATAAAAATAGAATGAAAATTTAAGGTTATACTAGGATTATAAAAAATGATGGAATGAAAGTGTTCTCATTTGACGTTTTCGATATAGCATGATATAGTGAAAGCACTATTGAGCTACATAATGTGGTACGGAAATAAAGCACGTTGTATTAAAGGCTGTAAGCTTGTTATACATTCATGTCCTTTATATCCACCTTTTCATGTGGATTCATAGTTTCATTTTTATTTAGGAGGTACATGACATGCAAACAGGTAAAGTTAAATGGTTTAACGGCGAAAAAGGTTTTGGCTTCATCGAAGTTGAAGGCGGAGAAGACGTATTCGTACATTTCTCAGCTATCCAAGGCGACGGCTTCAAAACTTTAGAAGAAGGTCAAGAAGTTTCTTTCGAAATCGTTGAAGGAAACCGCGGACCACAAGCAGCTAACGTTACAAAAAACTAATTAGCTAGCGATAAAAAGCATTCCGATTTTCGGAATGCTTTTTTTTATTCTTTGGAACTAGATTCATTTGAAGATAATTCACCTTTGAAGGTACGTTCTTCAAAATCATCAAGCATTTGTTCATATTCTTCATGCTCTTCTGTAGCGAAAACTTGTGGGTTTTTCCCGTACATATCCGTACCGATAAAGTTTTCAAAATCCTCCACGTAGCCTACGTTTTCTTCACTATTTACATACATGCCATTATAGTTTTTTGAATCTTGTCTTTCTAAATCAGACGGCGTTTCAGATGTTCCGTAATTTGCGACATCTTGCCACGCATCTTCCGCATCGTACTCAACAGAATGGTCCTCATCATGCTTGTGGAAAGAAGGAGACAACACTTCTTCTTCAACTGGCCGTGTATTCATATTTAACTTATTTGTCGCGTGCTGTATGCATGTTGTAGCAGTCGGCATTGCTTCCAATCTTTCAAATGGAATTTCTTCGCCAGACACTTCACAAATGCCGTACGTACCCGCTTCTATTTTTTGTAGGGCATGTTTCGTCTCCTCAAGCTGTTTATGCCAAAGTTCAATAAGCCCGAAGTCTTTTTCACGTTCATATAGCTCTGTAGCCATATCACCTGGATGGTTGTCATAGCTAGACAGTTCTCCTACTGAATCGCGTTCAGAAGCACGATCTGTATTTTCATGAGTTTGTATCGTTTGTTCCAGTTCTTGTTTTTGTTTTTCTAAAATGGATTTAAATTGACCTACTTGTTGTGGAGTTAACATAGTCGTCCACCTTCCTACAATTCAGTTTCTTTACATAGTATGAGCGTTGAGAGTAGGAATTATGAGATGAATTTCAGATATGAAAAAGGAGCCGCATAAGCAGCTCCTTTTATAGAAAGTATCCAAGTAATAATCCGATTCCCATTAGGAAACCGAAGATTGTATTTGTTTTTGCTGTTGCAATCATCGCAGGTACCATTTCCATTGGAATGCTTTTGCCGATAAAGCCTTTCGTCGCTTTAAATGCTTTCGGTGCACTTAAAAATACGATAAGCATCCATGGTGATACGATGCCCACGATAATTAAAGCAATTGTCCAAATGTAGGAAACGATGAACATCGAAGCAAGTACACCAACAGCTCTTTCACGTCCAACGAGAATTGCTAACGTTTTACGACCGTTTTCTTTATCGCCATCCAAGTCGCGAATATTATTAGCTAGTAAAATGGCGCCAATTAAAATGGAGCTTGGAATAGATAGTAAAATGACTTCTGATGTTACAGTTCCAGTTTGAATAAAGAATGAAATCCCAATAATAATGACACCCATAAATAATCCGGCTGTCAACTCTCCAAATGGTGTATATGCAATTGGAAGTGGGCCACCTGTATAAAGGTAAGCAACGGCCATACAAACAAGACCGATTGCAGCAAGCCACCAGCTAGAATTCATACAAATATAAACACCTAATAGTATTGCGATGCCGAAAAATCCAAATGCTAAGTTAAGCACTGTTTTTGGCTGAATGCCATCGCGAACGATAGCGCCGCCGATACCAACTGAACCTTCGTGATCGAGTCCTCTTTTATAATCAAAGTATTCATTAAACATGTTTGTTGCTGCTTGAATGAGAAGACAAGCAAGAAGCATCATAAGGAAAAGAGGAAGATGTATTTGATTTATACCTCCGACCTGCATCGAATATGCTGTTCCGATGAAAACAGGTACGAAAGCTGCTGTTAATGTATGGGGACGTAGTAAACTCCACCAGATGCGCCAGCCAGTTTGCTTACTTGGCTTTGGCGCCGTAGGAGAGGAATTCGTTTTGACGTTCATTTCCATGTTGAATCCTCCTTTGGTCACATATTGTACACAACTAAGTGTAGAAAAAGCATCATTTAGTGTCAACGTTTATTTTCTAGGAAGAGAAGGTGAATTTCTCAGAAATGCTAAACGTTGACAGGCCTTTCGTTTGAGGTGTATCTTAAAATCAAGCGTAATTATGACTATTTTTCGCCCATAGGGGGGAGACAATTGTGATTCAAACGAAACAAAAAGGCTTGCAAGAAGTTCTTATTGCAGCTATCAAGCGTGCAACTAACGAAAAAACATTGGTTAGTTTTGTAAAACAAATAGACTGGGTGGATCCGCTTCTGTTCTATGCAGCAGGAAAAAGGATTTCATTCGAAAATAGATGTTATTTTGCAGACCCGGCTCAGCATGTAATATTTGCAGGAATTGGCTCTGTTTTCACTATAGCAAATTCTTCTCATAAGCGCTTTCAAACCGCTCGTGACGAGTGGGAGAAAGTAAAAGAGAATGCATTTGTCCAAAGAGATGAATATGAATTTGGAACGGGTCCGCTTTTATTTGGTGGTTTTTCATTTGATCCAGAAAAAGAGAAAACGGACCTATGGAAAGAATTTAAAGATACGACATTTTCACTACCAGCATTTTTATTAACTGTAAAAAATGAAAAAGCATGGTTAACGATGAATACATTTGTTGCAGCAACAGATTGTGCAGAAACTCTTTATAATGAAATGATTTCTTTAGAAGAGAAAATTTTTGAGGAGAGTAAATGTGCGCTAAACGGATCGAAATTAACTGTTATTTCTAAAGTAGAAGTGGATCCGAAAGGCTGGATGAAAGCAATTGAAAAAGTACAAGATGAGATGAAGCAGGGTAACGTGCAGAAGGTTGTATTGGCGAGGGAACTAAAAGTAGAGATGAACCATTCGATTGATTCTGCTCTTGTTTTAGAAGCACTTCGCATTGGTCAACCGGATTGTTACGTATTTTCTTTTGATTATAAAGGAGCATGCTTCTTAGGAGCGACGCCTGAGAGATTAATTCGCAAAGAAGATGAGAAATTTACATCGATGTGTCTTGCGGGTTCAATCGGTCATGGTCATTCTATAGAAGAAAGTGAACGAAATAGTAATGCGCTTCTTCATGATGAAAAGAATTTAGCTGAACATGGGTATGTTGTTAACATGATTCGCTCGGTACTAAATGAACATTGCGAATACGTTAATATTCCGGAAAGCCCAGGCTTATTAACAACGAAAAACTTAATTCACTTATATACGCCTGTAGAAGCAAAAGGCGATGCGAGTCTTTTAACAATGGTAGAAGAATTACATCCAACACCAGCTCTTGGCGGGACACCTCGTTTGGAAGCGATGAAACTGATTCGTGATGTTGAATTGTTAGACAGAGGATTGTATGGTGCACCGATTGGCTGGATAGATGATGAAGGAAATGGTGAATTTGCGGTTGCACTGCGCTGCGGATTATTAAACGGCGAGAAAGCATCCTTATTTGCCGGTTGTGGTATTGTAATTGATTCAATCCCGCAGCTTGAATATGAAGAAACAAGTTTGAAGTTTAGACCGATGCTTGGTGCTTTGGAGGAATTAATGAAATGAACAATCATATAGAAGCATTATCATATTATTTAGGCGCGTTCGTGGATGAACTGACGCGTCTAGATGTATGTGATGTTGTCATTAGTCCAGGCTCACGGTCAACGCCGATTGCTTTACTAATGGAACAACACGAAGGAATGAACACATATTTACATGTAGATGAAAGATCAGCAGGATTTTTCGCGCTTGGTATTGCGAAAGCGAAAAAACGCCCAGTAGCATTATTATGTACGTCAGGAACAGCAGCAGCTAATTACTATCCAGCTGTATGTGAAGCTTTTCATTCAAGGGTCCCGCTTATCGTCTTAACAGCGGATAGACCGCATGAATTAAGAGATGTGGGTGCACCACAAGCAATGAATCAATTTAATTTATACGGTACTTTTGTGAAACAATTTACAGAGATGGCACTGCCAGAAGCGAGTGAAGCGATGTATCATTACGCTCGTATGACGACGCAGCGCATAGTAGCAAATGCTTGTTTAGCGCCGCAGGGTCCTGTTCATCTTAATTTTCCAGTTCGCGAGCCACTTATCCCTGATTTCTCACTAGAAAGCTTATGGGATAAAGGACGTAGTGAATATACAGGAGTAGTTCAGCAAGGAAACGTGACGATGCCGAGTGAATATGTAGATTCTCTTGTAGGGCGCCTTTCACATATGGAAAAGGGGCTTATTATTTGTGGAGATGATAGTCATTCAGAAATTGCAATGTTTGCAACGCAACTAGCTGAAAAAACTGGCTATCCTATATTAGCAGACCCACTTTCTAATATTCGTAGCGGACACCACGATAAAACGATGGTAATTGACTGTTATGATACATTTTTACGAAATGAGCAGTTAAAAGAAAAATGGAAACCGGACGTGTTAATTCGCTTTGGTGGTATGCCTATTTCTAAATCATTAACGCAGTTCATAAAAAAACAAACGAAAGCAGTTCATATCGTTGTCGATGAATCAGGACAATGGAGAGATCCAGCTCTTGTTGCGACAGAAGTTGTGCAAGCAAGTGACATTGAATTTTGCAAGGCAGTAATAGAAAAAATGCCAGTTATGAAGAAGAATGATTGGTTCGTAATGTGGCAACATATAAACGAAAAAACGAAGGAAACGCTTCGTGAAATGGAAACATATGAAACTGCATTTGAAGGAAAGGTTATTACAGATATTGTGCGCGTATTACCAGAAGACGCAACGTTATTTGCGAGCAATAGTATGCCAATTCGTGATACAGACTCATTCTTCTTCACATCGGATAAAAACATCCATGTGATGGCAAACCGTGGCGTAAATGGTATTGATGGAATCATTTCGACAGCTTTAGGAGCGAGCATTATTTGCGATCCACTTGTATTAGTGATTGGTGATTTATCATTTTATCACGATTTAAATGGGCTATTAGCAGCGAAATTACATGAATTAAACATAACAATTGTCGTTGTAAATAATGATGGCGGGGGTATTTTCTCATTCTTACCACAATATGAGAAAAAGGAACATTTTGAATCATTATTTGGAACACCAATTGGACTTGATTATGAGCACGTTGTCAAAATGTACGGTGGTTCATTTAGCCGTGTAAATGGTTGGGAGCAATTCCGTGAAGAAGTACAAAAGGGAGCAACGACAAAAGGTTTACACGTTGTGGAAATTTGTACGAACCGTGATGAAAACTTAACATTGCACCGTACGTTATGGGCAAAAACACAGGACGTAATTACTACATCGTTGCAAGGTGAATCAAAATGAACGTAACACTGCAAGGTGTATCGTATGAATATGAAGTAGTTGGAAGCGGGGAACCACTTCTACTTCTTCATGGTTTTACGGGAAGCATGGAAACGTGGCGTTCTTTTATCCCTTCATGGAGCGAGCAGTTTCAAGTCATTTTAGTAGATATTGTTGGGCACGGAAAAACGGAAAGCCCTGAAGATGTGACGCATTATGACATCCGAAATGTGGCATTGCAAATGAAAGAACTATTAGATTACCTTCATATTGAAAAAGTACATATACTTGGCTATTCAATGGGCGGTAGATTGGCGATTACGATGGCATGTCTATATCCAGATTATGTACACTCTCTTTTATTAGAAAACTGTACAGCTGGGCTCGAAAACGAAGCAGATAGAAAAGAACGTCGTGAAAAAGATGATCGACTTGCTAATAAAATTGAGCGAGAAGGCGTTCAAAGTTTTGTTTCTATGTGGGAAAATATTCCGCTTTTTGAAACGCAAAAACGTTTAGCAGAAAACGTACAAGAAGCGGTGCGAAAAGAACGGCTTGCTAACAACCCAAAAGGGCTCGCGAATAGCTTGCGCGGCATGGGAACAGGGGCTCAGCCTTCATGGTGGGATGAGCTGAAAAACTTAAAAATACCTGTTCTTTTAATGAACGGAGAATATGATGAAAAGTTCTTTCGCATATTAAAAAACATCGAAAAATGCGTTTCTGATGCGAAAATTGTCAAAATTGATGGTGCTGGCCATGCAATTCATGTGGAACAACCGGAAAAGTTTGATACAATAGTAAAGGGATTTCTAAAAACTATGCAGTGATGCTTTTTTCAGCAAGAAGGAAGTCACACTTATAGAGGAGATCAGAAATATACAAGGAGGTAGTTGTAATGGCTATTGAATGGGTAACAGAAGGCAATTACGAAGATATTATTTATTCAACATACAATGGTATCGCAAAGATTTCGATTAACCGCCCTGAAGTACATAACGCATTCCGTCCAAAAACGGTAATGGAGTTAATCAATGCATTTGCACACGCTCGTGATGATGCAAATGTTGGCGTTATCATTTTAACAGGAGAAGGTGGACGTGCATTCTGTTCTGGCGGCGACCAAAAAGTTCGCGGTCATGGTGGATATGTAGGTGACGACCAAATCCCACGTCTAAACGTATTAGACTTACAACGTCTAATTCGCGCAATTCCTAAACCAGTTATCGCAATGGTAGCAGGTTATGCAATCGGTGGAGGACACGTACTTCATATCGTATGTGACTTAACAATCGCTGCAGACAACGCTGTATTCGGACAAACAGGTCCTAAAGTAGGAAGCTTTGACGGTGGATACGGAGCTGGTTACTTAGCTCGTATGGTAGGCCACAAGAAAGCTCGCGAAATTTGGTACCTATGCCGTCAATATAGTGCTGGGGAAGCACTTGATATGGGCTTAGTAAACACTGTAGTACCATTAGAAGAGCTTGAAGCAGAAACAGTACAATGGGCACAAGAAATCTTAGCAAACAGCCCAATGGCACTTCGTTTCCTAAAAGCTGCATTCAACGCAGACACAGACGGTCTAGCTGGTATTCAACAACTAGCTGGAGATGCAACGTTATTGTACTACACAACTGACGAAGCAAAAGAAGGTCGCGACGCATTCAAAGAAAAACGCAGTCCGGACTTCGGTCAATTCCCTCGTTTCCCTTGATCAAAAGCGGAAGCGGCTCGCTTAGAATGTGAGGGGGATGGAGCTTCTGACGTAGAGGCGCTTTTTGCCTCGTAGGAAGAAGTGAAGCCACCGAACATTCTAGCTGCTGTAGCTGGATGTTTTAAAAGCGGAGCCGACTGTTTAGCCCCGTTGGCTAAGGTTCTTTCGCACAGAAAGTGTTTTTTACTTTCTCGTGCGGAAGGTTCTTAGACGGAAGGGGCTAGGAGGCGCAGCTGGATAAGGTCAAACCGGAAACAAAACAACTAAGAGACTTGATATCATATCAAGTCTCTTTCTTTCATGAAAGGAGAATGAATGATGGAGACGATGCCAAATTGGTTAATGCAACGTGCATTTTTAACACCAGATCGCACTGCAATTGAAATAGAGGAAGAGAAAGTTACTTTTATGGAGCTACATGAAAAAGTAGTATCTGTTTGTGAACACCTCACGCATGTTGGAGTGGAGCGAGGGCAAAAGGTGGCTGTTCTGATGAAAAATGGTATGGAGATGATTACAGTTATTCACGCCCTATCTTATGTAGGTGCAGTAGCTGTGCTTTTAAATACGCGTCTTTCAAGAGAAGAGCTACTTTGGCAAATGGATGATGCTGAAGTTGTTTGTTTAGTAACGGATCAAGATTTTGATGCTAAAGATGTTCCTGTTTATTCATTCGCCGAAGTGATGAATGGACCAAAAGAGGAAGCCTCTATACAAGAAGAGTTTTCTTTAGAAGAAGCGATGACAATTATTTATACGTCTGGGACGACAGGCAAACCGAAAGGCGTTATTTTAACGTACGGCAATCATTGGGCAAGCGCAGTCGGTTCGTCGCTTAATTTAGGACTTCGTGATGATGATTGTTGGTTAGCCTGCATGCCGATGTTCCATGTTGGCGGGCTATCTCTTTTAATGAAAAACATTATGTACGGCATGCGTATTTTACTTGTTCCGAAATATGATGCTAATTTTATTCATAAAGCACTTCAAAAAAGAGGAGTAACAATTATTTCTGTCGTTTCTAAAATGTTAACTGATTTATTAGAGCGACTTGGGGCAGAGACATATCCATCTTCTTTACGATGCATGTTACTTGGCGGAGGACCAGCGCCAAAACCACTATTAGAAGCATGTGTAGAAAAAGGGATTCCTGTATATCAAACGTACGGTATGACAGAAACATCTTCGCAAATTTGTACGTTATCCGCAGATTACATGTTAACGAAAGTAGGATCAGCTGGAAAACCACTATTTCAGTGCCAACTTCGTATTGAAAAAGATGGCGTAGTAGTGCCACCATTTGAGGAAGGTGAGATTGTAGTAAAAGGACCGAACGTAACAGGCGGTTACTTTAACCGTGAAGATGCGACGCGAGAGACTATTCAAAACGGGTGGCTTCATACTGGCGACCTCGGTTATTTAGACGAAGAAGGGTTTTTATACGTATTAGATCGTCGCAGTGATTTAATTATTTCTGGCGGAGAGAATATATATCCAGCTCAAATTGAAGAAGTGTTGCTTTCTCATCCGGCAGTAGCGGAAGCTGGTGTTGTCGGCATGGCTGACGATAAATGGGGACAAGTACCAGCTGCTTTTGTTGTGAAAAGCGGGGCGGTAACAGAAGAAGAAATTCTTCATTTTTGCGAGGAGAAGTTAGCGAAATATAAAGTGCCGAAGAAAGCATGTTTCTTAGAGGAATTACCACGTAACGCTTCGAAAAAATTGTTAAGACGAGAGTTAAGACAATTAGTGGAGGAGATGTAGGTGGAAATAAAAAAAGCGACACTGTATATAACGGAAATGCCACTCGTAATCCCGTTTGCTGCAAGCTACGGGACTTACGAAAAGCGTGAGAGTATCGTTATTGAATTAGAGGATACGGACGGGTACATCGGATTTGGGGAAGTCGTTGCATTCTCTGAACCGTGGTATACGGAAGAAACGGTGAAGACAGCGCTGCATGTACTGCAAGACTTTTTAATACCTGATTTATTAAAGGCTGAAATTTCTCATCCGAATGAGGTACCGGGTCTATTTCAACATATAAAAAGAAACCGAATGGCAAAAGCCGGAATAGAGGGGGCTGTTTGGGATTTATATGCGAAGCGTCAAAAGAAATCGCTAGCGACAGTACTTGGCGGAACTAGTCATGAAATTGAAGTCGGCGTTGTAATTGGGATCAATACAATTCCGGTTATGTTAAAACAAATCGAGAAGTACGCCGAAGAAGGATACGAGCGTTTTAAAGTGAAAATAAAGCCAGAGCATGATTATGAGTTATTAAAAGAAATTCGAAAAGAGTTTCCGCATATCCCGCTAATGGCAGATGCGAATTCAGCGTATACATTAGCGGATACGGAGAGGCTGAAACGACTAGATGAATTCCAATTAATGATGATTGAACAACCGTTAGCGGATTACGATTTTCTTGATCACGCGGAGTTGCAAAAGAAAATTGAAACGCCGATTTGTTTAGATGAAAGTATCCATAGTTTAGAAGATGCGCGCGTTGCGATTACGCTTGGTAGTTGCCGCATCGTTAACATTAAGCCAGGGCGAGTAGGCGGATTAACAGAGTCGGTTCAAATTCATAATTATTGCATGGAGCATAACATACCAGTTTGGTGCGGTGGTATGGTAGAAATGGGGATTTCACGAGCGCAAAATGTTGCTCTTGCTTCATTACCTAACTTTATGATTCCAGGAGATATATCCGCTTCTAGTAGACATTGGAAGAGGGATATTATTTCACCGGAAGTGATGCTTGAGGGCGGGAAAGTGATGGTGCCGCAAAGCGTTGATGCTGAGTATGAAGTAGATCGCGGAAGGCTGGCGGAAATCACGAAGCAGCGGATTGTGTTTGAACGGTAAATGGAAGTTTCATTAGGATGCCCGCAAGTAGCGAGAGGATTTTGTCGTTCATTGTCGGTAAGTCGATATATTTCAATAATCGCTGATATAATTTGAGTTACGGTCGATATATTTGGAAAATAGCTGATATAATTTTATTTACCAAGGTTACTTTAACGAGTAGCCTTTTCGTATTGTACAAATTGGATAGACTAGTTTACAATCGAGCGTATAAAAATGGAATGGAAAAGGGGGAGTAAAATGAAGCGCATTTCAATTTTAATAGCTGATGATGAGGCGGAAATTGCTGACTTAATTGAGATACATTTAGAAAAAGAAGGGTACCATGTTGTGAAAGCAGCGGATGGGGAAGAGGCAGTTCATATTATTGAAACGAAGCCAATCGACTTGGTAGTTTTAGATATTATGATGCCGAAAATGGATGGTTATGAGGTGACGCGTCAAATTCGCGCGAAACATCATATGCCGATTATTTTTTTAAGCGCGAAAACTTCGGACTTTGATAAGGTGACAGGTCTTGTACTAGGTGCGGATGATTATATGACGAAGCCTTTCACACCAATAGAATTAGTTGCACGTGTAAATGCACAACTGCGTAGGTTTTTTACGTTAAATCAACCGAAAGTAGCGGAGAGTAAATCTGCTTTAGAAATAGGCGGAGTCGTAATTAATCCTGAGCGCAGGACGGTTGATGTGTATGGTGAGCAAATTGAATTAACGCCGAAAGAGTTCGATATTTTATATTTATTAGCGAGTCATCCGAAGAAAGTATACAATGTGGAAAATATTTTTCAGCACGTATGGGCGGATGATTATTATGAAGGTGGAAATACAGTAATGGTACATATTCGTACTTTGCGGAAGAAACTTGGAGAAGATAAAAGAAAGGATAAATTAATAAAAACAGTGTGGGGAGTAGGTTATACTTTCAATGGCTAATATGATGAAAAGTTTTCGATTTAAAATGATTGCCTTATTTGCGTTAAGTATGGTGCTTGCAGCAACTGTAACTTATATAATTTATAAAGGATTGCAGTTGTATTATAAAACGATGGTTCGCTACGAAGAGCCTTTAGCACAATTTAGGTCAATGGTAAGGGAATTTGGAGACATTAACTTCTTTTTAATTTTCTTTATTCCGTTATCTATTATCTTTTTCTTCTTTTTGACAAAAACGTATTTAAAATACTTTGATGAAATTTCTAATGGGATTCATCATCTTGCGAACGGTAACTTTACGAATAAAGTTCAAGTTTCATCAAATGATGAGTTTGGAAATATCGCGCGTGAAATAAATGTTGCAAGTGAAAAGTTAAAAGAAGCTGTTGAAAGAGGAGATTTTGCAGAAAGTAGTAAAGATCAGCTTGTTGTGAATTTAGCTCATGATTTAAGAACACCGTTAACATCCGTGTTAGGATATTTAGATTTAATTCTTAAAGATGAAAATTTAACAAAAGAACAAATTAAACATTTCTCCACAATTGCATATACGAAATCGCAAAGGCTGGAAAGTTTAATTGATGAGCTATTTGAAATTACACGTATGAATTATGGCATGCTAAAACTGGATAAAAAGCCGATTGATATAAGTGAGTTGCTTATACAGTTAGAGGAGGAATTGTATCCGTTATTAGAAAAACATCATTTAGAAGCTAGATTGAATGTGGATCCTCATTTACCGATGCACGGTGATGGGAAATTGTTAGCTAGAGTATTTGAAAACTTGTTAACAAATGCCGTTCGTTACGGGTATGATGGGCAATTTGTTGATATGAATGGATATGTTGATAATGGAGAAGTTGTCGTACAAATTATGAATTATGGAGATAGCATTCCAGAAGAAGATTTACCGTATCTTTTTGATATGTTTTATACAGGTGATAAAGCGAGAACTGAGAACCGTGGCGGGACTGGCCTAGGACTATTCATTGCGAAAAATATTGTCGAGCAACATAACGGTACGATTTCTGCTGAGAGCAATGTAGTTAGAACGCTATTTGAAGTACGATTGCCAAAAGACGAGAATGTAACAATTTAATAAAAATTTAAACTTTACCCCACTTTTTATTTTAATAGTTTTTTCTATTCTATACGTAAGTTACGTTAAGGAGGAACTAGAAATGAAAAAGTGGGTATTTATTTCTTTTTTTATAGCATTCACAGTATGTGTAGGCGTTTATATATCACCGTTATTTCAAAAGGAAATCGATGTTAAAATTGTCGGGAAAGATGAGCTAGTAAAGGCGGCAAACACCGAGGGGAAAGAGATTACGAAGGAACAAATTTATAAGGGCGATTTATTATTAGTTAACAGGGATTATCCAGTAAAAAAAGATAGTATTAGGTCTGATATTATAAATGTAAATCATAATAGTGAATTAGTAAGAGGTTATGTAATATTTGATAGAAATCTTCGTTTATCAAAGGATGTTGTGAAAAAGTTTTTGAACGTTGTCGATGCGGCTGGAAAAGAAAGTGTTAACCATTTTTTGATTAGTAGTGGTTATAGAGATTTCCAAGAGCAAAAACAGCTATATGAAAAAATGGGATCTGATTATGCACTTCCAGCAGGATACAGTGAACATAATTTAGGATTATCACTGGACATTGGGTCTACTCAAAAGAAAATGGAGAAAGCGCCTGAAGGAAAATGGATTGAAGAGAACGTATGGAAGCATGGCTTTGTATTACGTTATCCGAAAAATAAAAGTAACATTACTGGAATTCAATATGAGCCATGGCATATCCGTTATGTCGGCCTACCTCATAGCGCAATTATGCAAAAAAAGAATTTTACACTAGAGGAATATTTAGAGTTTTTAAAAGAGGAAAAAGAGGTTTCAACTGAAGTAGAAGGTAAGAAATATACTGTTTCTTATTATAAAGTTTCTGAGAATACGAAAGTGAACGTTCCAGCAAACAAGCAGTATGAAATTTCCGGGAACAATATGGATGGGGTTATTGTGACGGTTCAGGAATAGAGAAAAAGGCTGTGCCATTTGGGACAGCCTTTTCTTATATAAGAAAGGAAGTGACGTTTTTTGTCGGTAAATCGATATTCTTTGTCGAATCGTTAATATATTATAAGTTATGATAGATATAATTGAAAAATCGTTGATATAATTTCCTATACTATTAGCATTTTGGAGGAGCATCTTTTTATTTACTTTTAAACATTATAACGTTATATTTACTTCTCCGTTTTTTTATGTTACGCTAAACGTGTGAAAGAGATATAAAAAATGAAACTTAAATGTAAGCGTATTCTTATGGCTTCTTATAGAAAAGGGTGGAAATACAATGACAGAACGATTCGTACTACGTAATGTGAAACGTGTGAACGGGGAAGAGATTGACATTGTAATTGAAAATAACAAAATCGCACAGGTGACGAAAGCTGGTGCTGGCGAGGGTGGAAAGGTTCTTGATTACTCTGGTACTTACGTATCGAGTGGCTGGATTGATTTGCACGTTCACGCTTTTCCAGAGTTTGATCCGTATGGCGATGAGGTAGATGAAATTGGCGTTAAGCAAGGGGTAACGACAATTGTTGATGCGGGTAGTTGCGGTGCTGATCGCATTGCAGATTTAGTAAAAAGTAGAGAGCAGGCAAAGACAAATTTATTTGCCTTTTTAAATATTTCTCGCATCGGTTTGAAACGAATTGATGAATTATCCAATATGGAATGGATAGATAAAGAGAAAGCGATAGAAGCAGTAGAAAAGTATAAAGATGTAATCGTTGGGTTAAAGGCGAGAATGAGTAAAAGTGTCGTTTGTGATAGTGGAATTGAACCGCTGCATGTAGCGCGCGCTTTATCTCAAGAAACATTATTACCGATTATGGTACATATCGGTTCAGCGCCTCCCCGTATAGAGGAAGTTGTACCTCTTTTAGAAAAAGATGATGTGATTACACATTATTTAAACGGGAAAGAAAATAATTTATTTGATGAAGAAGGGAAACCGCTACCTGTGTTGTTAGATGCGGTGAATCGCGGCGTGCATTTAGATGTTGGTCACGGTAATGCTAGCTTTTCTTTTAAAGTAGCAGAAGCGGCGAAGCGTCACGATATTGCCTTTAATACAATTAGTACGGATATTTACCGGAGGAATCGTATACATGGTCCAGTGTATAGTATGGCTCACGTTCTTTCGAAATTCCTTTACTTAGGTTATCCACTAGAAGAAGTGATTGATGCGGTTACGAAAAATGCGGCAGAGTGGCTTAAGAAACCAGAGCTTGGCCGTATTCAAGAAGGGGATATTGCAAACTTAACTTTATTTACGGTTAAAGATGAGAAGGTTACGTTAATTGATTCAGAAGGGGATCAGCGCATTGCTGAAAAAAGAATTGATACGAAAGGGGTTGTAATTAATGGGTCATTCATTGAATGCTAAGTACGGATTAAAAAGAGTGATTAATGCGAGCGGTAGAATGAGTATTTTAGGTGTATCTGCTCCTACAGATACAGTAATGGATGCGATGAAACATGGTGGACAAAATTATGTGGAAATTGCTGATTTAGTAGATAAAGCAGGAGACCATATTGCGAGAATTCTAGATTCAGAGGCAGCGGTCGTTGTGAATTCAGCATCGAGCGGAATTGCGCTTTCTATCGCTGGTATCGTTACAGAAGGAAATCGCCGTAAAAGTGAAAGACTTCATCAAGAAGTAATCGCGAAAAACGAAGTGATTATGTTAAAAGGTCATAACGTTCAATACGGTGCTCCTGTTGAAACGATGATTTACTTAGGTGGAGGAAAACTCGTTGAAGTTGGCTACGCAAATGAAGGGAAAGCAGAACATATTGAAGATGCGATTGGCGAAAATACAGCAGCAATTCTTTATGTGAAATCACATCATGCAGTGCAAAAAAATATGATTTCTGTTGAAGAAGCATGGGAAGTAGCGCAGCGAAATAACGTACCACTTATCGTTGATGCGGCAGCTGAAGAAGACATTCAAAAATATGTGAAGTATTCAGACCTTGCCATTTATAGTGGTTCAAAGGCAATTGAAGGACCTACTTCTGGTATTGTTGGCGGTAAACGAAAATATATCGAATGGCTGAAAGTGCAATTACATTGCATCGGAAGAAGTATGAAAGTCGGGAAAGAGACAACTTTTGGCTTACTTCAAGCGCTTGATGAGTACGGAGTAAAAGAAGATAAGAGCGAGCAAGAAAAAGAATTGCTACAAGTACTTATGCCGCTAAAAGAATTAAATGGTGTAAATGTAACGATCGTTCAAGATGAAGCTGGAAGAGCAATCTTTAGAGCTCGTATTCATATTAACGAGAAAGAGTTAAACAAATCAGCAAGAGATGTTGTGACTGCATTACGCGAAGGGGAAATCGCCATTTATACACGTGATTACGGAGTAAGACAAGGATTCTTTGATATTGATCCACGTCCACTTCAAGGTGATGACATACATGTGATTGAAGAAAAATTGAGAGAAATTGTAGGGGGAAACTAAAATGACAAACATTCAAAAACGTTTTTATAAAGGCCGCGTAGCATTAAATGTATTAGCAAACAATATAGAAAATGCAAAAGATATTTTTGAAGCAGCAGAAGGTTATGTAGTAGTGGGAGTGTTATCAAAAGACTATCCAACAGTAGAAGAAGCTGTTACAGCTATGAAAGCATACGGAAAAGAAATTGATGACGCTGTATCAATCGGACTAGGCGCAGGAGATAATCGCCAAGCAGCAGTTGTAGCTGAAATTGCGAAGCATTATCCTGGTAGCCATATTAACCAAGTGTTCCCTTCAGTTGGAGCAACGCGTGCAAATCTCGGCGAAAAAGATAGCTGGATTAATAGTTTAGTATCACCAACAGGAAAAGTAGGTTACGTAAATATTTCTACTGGCCCAATTAGTGCCGCTGGAGAAGAAAAAGCAATCGTTCCAATTAAAACAGCGATCGCACTTGTACGTGATATGGGCGGAAATTCATTGAAATACTTCCCGATGAAAGGGCTAGCTCACGAAGAAGAATATCGCGCAGTTGCGAAAGCTTGTGCAGAAGAAGGATTCGCATTAGAGCCAACAGGTGGAATTGATAAAGAAAACTTTGAAACAATTGTACGTATTGCGCTTGAGGCAAATGTAGAGCAAGTTATCCCGCACGTATACTCTTCTATTATTGATAAAGAAACTGGTAATACGAAAGTAGAAGATGTTCGTGAATTATTAGCAGTCGTGAAAAAGCTAGTTGATCAATATGCGTAAGAAAATTGCAGCGTTCGGCGAAGTAATGATGCGCCTGCAAGTACCTGGATATGAATTGTTGTCGCAAGCTAACACGTTAAATTACTCATTTTCAGGTACAGGTGTGAACGTTGTAGCGGCACTTTCTCACTTAGGGCATGAAGGGCTTCTTATTTCAACTTTACCGGAAAATTCGGTTGGAGATGCAGCTGTATCTTACATTCAAAAGTTAGGGATTCAAACTTCTCTTGTTTCAAGAGGCGGTAAATATGTAGGTATGTATTTTTTAGAAAATGGATTCGGTGCACGTGCAAGCCGCGTTACATATTCGAATCGATTAGAAAGTAGCTTCAATACGGCATGTGAAGAAATGTATCAATTTGAAGAAATCGCAAAGGAAATTGATATCGTTCATTTTTGCGGTATTACACTTGCGATGAATGATACGGTGCGTCATCATATGAAATCTTTAGCGAGAGCAGTTAAAGAAAACGGAGGAACCGTCGTTTTTGATTGTAATTATCGTCCCTCACTTTGGGGAGAAGACGGATATGAACAGGCAAAACCGCATTATGAAGAAATGCTGGGGCTTGCTGATATCGTTATGATGAACGAAAAAGATGCGATGTTCGTTCTTGGAATGAAAACAGAAGAGACGGAGCGAGAAGCGCAGCTGCTGGATCTTATTCCAAAGGTAGCTGAAACGTATCATATCGCTACAATCGCTGGTACTCATCGCTCTATTAACAGTGATAATACACATTCGCTTCGCGGGTTTATATGTAAAGATGGTTCGTTAACTTTTGCAAAAACACTTACGTTTTCTGTATATGATAGAATAGGTGCTGGAGATGCTTATACGAGCGGAATTATTCATGGCGAGATAAAAGAGTTTGCACCAGAGAAAGCTGTTTCATTTGCGTCAGCAGCTGGAATGCTAGCACATACAATCGTCGGTGATACGCCAATGTCATCAGAGAAAGATATACTTCGGGCGATGACGGCATCAGTAGGTGATGTAGAAAGGTAGTGGGTGTAACAGTGAACGTAACGAGGAAAAAAGGACCATTATATTTACAAATAAAAAATATTATTCGTGATCGAATATTGCATGGCGTATATGCGATTCATACGAATATTCCTTCAGAACCGCAATTAGAAGAAGAGTTCAAAGTTAGTAAGATTACAGTGCGTAATGCGATTAAAGAACTCGCTCAAGAAGGATATTTGGAAAAGAAGAGCGGCAAAGGAACGAAAGTGATTCGTAATACTTCTGCGACAAAACTGTCAAAGGGTAAGAAATTTACAGAAGTGTTAGTGGAAGAAGGATATAAAGTACAAAAGAAATTATTAAAAGCAGAAATCGTTCATAATGAGGAAGGAACAGTGCCGTTTCGATTATTCGGTAAAGAGAGTTTTCGTATCGAGCGCCTATATATGTTAAATGATACGCCGTATATTCATTATACGCACTATTTCTCAGCTCGAATGGCGAGTACAGATTTATCGGACTTTGATTTACAATCGCTTTACGATTTAGTTGAGGACCGAGGTATACATTTAGAAAACTTCAGAGATGAATTCGCGGTTGGGCTTGCACCTAATTTCGTTGCAGAAGCGCTAGGTGAAAAAGAGGGAACAGCGTTATTAAAACGTATGCGCTATTCTTATGATGAAGTTGGCGAAGTAATTGAATATAGCGAAGGCTACTACAATACAGAAATGCAGCATTATGTAGTGAATTATGACGTATAAAAAAGAGGGGATGTTCCCTCTTTTTTTATAAAGTAAAACTTTAATTAGTGGAGGAGGGCATCACCCACTAATTATTAGCCCACACCAATCGGGATAAAAGTAAGGAGAATGAGAGATGGATATATACTTATTAATCGTCACGTTACTTGCGATCACAATTGTTATTTTAGGGGTATCATGGTGGAAATGGCATGCATTTATTAGTTTAACAGTTGCGAGTTTGTTTTTAGCTATTATGTCTGGACTGAACTTAACGAAAATAGTGGCTGCCTATGAAACTGGTGTTGGTAGTGTACTAGGTCATTTAGTTGGTATTTTGGCACTTGGAACTATACTCGGGAAAATGATGTCTGATTCAGGAGCAGGCATGCAAGTTGCAGATTTCTTTATTCGATTTTTCGGCGTAAAAAAATTACCTTGGGCTATGTTATTTGCAGGTTTTGTTATAGGGATTCCCGTCTTTTTTGAAGTAGGGATTGTTATTTTATTACCACTTGTAATTTCAATTCGAAAAACAACGAAGCAAAACATATTATTAATTGCTTTACCTGTTATTGCGGGATTATCTATCGTACATGGGCTAGTACCTCCGCATCCAGGTGCCATGACTGCAATCGGTATTTATAACGCGAACTTAGGAAAGGTACTTTTATATTCATTAATTATCGCGTTACCGACGGCTATTATAGCAGGCCCAATATTTGCAAAGTGGGTACATAAGAGGGTTATACCTGAAAATGAACCGGAGCTTGTTCGAGTTACGACAGTATCAACTGATTTGCCAAGTCGTAAAGTTTCATTCTTTATTATTTTATTACCAGTTGTATTGATGATTTTATCAGTAGTTGCACCATATATTTCATTATCGAAAAAATTGACTGAATTTTTCGTATTTATAGGAAGTCCAGTAATCGCCTTACTTATTTCATGTTTCGCAGCATTTTATTTACTTGGTATCAAACAAGGTATTAATAAAAAGATGATTAAAAAATTAACAGATGAAAGTTTATTGCCTGTCGGTTCTATTATTTTAATAATTGGTGCAGGCGGTGGATTTAAACAAATATTAATTGAAAGCGGCGTTGGAACAGCTATTGCACAAATGGCAGAACATATTTCGTTATCACCAATCGTATTAGCTTTCATGGTAGCTGGTTTAATTCGAATTGCAACAGGTTCAGCTACAGTAGCATTAACGACAGCAGCAGGGATTGTTTCACCAGTTATTCAGCACATGTCTGGTGTGAATTTAGAGCTTCTCGTTATTGCAACCGGTGCAGGTTCATTAATGTTTTCTCACGTAAATGATGCAGGGTTCTGGCTTGTAAAAGAGTATTTAGGTTTGACGGTGAAGGAAACATTTAAAACGTGGACGGTGCTGGAAACATTGTTATCATTTATTGCATTTGGTTTTGCTCTTTTGTTGAATATGTTTCTTTAAAGGATACCTGAATAGGTATCTTTTTTTTTGATTAAGCCCAATTCCTAAAACAAGCCCGTTTTTAGGTAAGCCAAGCTTCCTATTCGCCCTGAAAACATAATATAAATGGAATCCCCTCATTTAGAGCAAGGTGAACTTGTTATGAATGATACTAAAGGAGGAATAGGGTAATGAGCGAAAAGTGTGAACACAGACATGATGATTGTAACCGCAGACATGGTTGCGGAGGCGGTTTTGCGCTTCTAATCGTATTGTTTATTTTATTAATTATCATCGGTGCTAGCTGCTTCGGCGGAGGCGGCGGCGGTTGTGGCTATGGTGGTTACGGCGGTTACGCAGGCGGCTACGGTGGATATTGCTGCTAATTATTAAAAACTATTGAAAATAGCCTTGTGCATATTGCACAAGGCTATTTTATTCATATTTTTATATGCTGTGATAATTTATTAATGTACAGAGAACGGATTAAGAAGAAGAAAATGATCTCGATAACCCCGAAAAAGGTGAGTACGATACATGTCTCTTTTAGTAAGGAGAAAGAAAACATGCTTTGTAAAAACTTAACCGCAAATAATGTGTGAACACCAGCAACGATGTAAGGAACGAAAAATAAAATTCCTAATTGAATCGTTGCAGAGCGAAACATTTCTGATTCAGTTAAGCCAAGCTTTGTAATCGTAATATATTTTTGTCTTTCAGTTGTTAAGTCATTATACATACGGAAATATAAAACACTAGCTGCTCCGATAAAGAAAATAAAGCCGAGAAATGCCCAAATAAAGAATTGAGCGACTGCATTTCCTTTACTATGAACGAGTTCATCCGTAGCTGTATAAATATAAAATGGTTTAATGAAATTTTCTTCATTTTTATGTGCTTCATACAAAATTTCTGCATCATGATCTAAGCTTTTTAATATATTTTTTGTTGGGACAATTGCATTTTCCCAATTTTCCACGAAGTAGTTATAGACTGTAATTGTTTCAATATGAGGAATCATATTTTCAATTACTTCATCTTGCATCACAATTAAGTGAGGTAATGCAAAGGGAGGCTCAATTCCTCTATTAATAAAACCTTTAATTTGAAATTCCTTTTTATTAGAGCCAAGTGTAATTGTGTTCTGCTTCGCAAATGGGTTAGACACGAGATTTAATAACGCTGGTGAATAGCGAGAAATATTATAAACTTGTGAAGAATCGAGAGTGATTTCTGGTCTGTTTAATTGCTGTGCTATTGCGTTATAATCACTCATTTTCATAATGGCAATTGACTCTTTTGAAGCTGTATCTTTTAAAACGGTAAACTTATATTTGTCATATTGAAAATTAGCATTTGTAAGTTCAGTTTCAATCGTAGTAATATGCTTTTGTTCAAATGCATTAACACCTTCTGATGTATAGGTGAATGGTATTGGATATCGTTCTAGTATGGGTGCTTTCGTATTATTGTTTGCAGCAAATAACCCGATAATAATTGTAAATGCAAGTGCAGATAGCATAGAAACAATAAAGAGTACATTAATATTACTGCGTGTACGAGAAACTAAATCTGAAATCCATAACATATTTATTTGTTTTAAGTAAAACTTTCTTCGTTTCTTTAAAATATAGATAAAGAGAAGAAATGTTTGTGAAAAAAATAAATACGTCCCAATCACTACAAGCGGTAAAATAGATAGCATAATTAAGAATACAGATCCATTTTGTGCATTTTTTTCCGTTATGTAGCCTTGCGGATAACCGGCAATATAATAACATAGTCCTAAACAAGTTAAAGCAAATAGTGAAATGAGTATAGATGGTTTTTTTTCGCTCTTCTCTTTGTTAACACCCTTAATAAGCTTCGTTGTTTTTCGAGTACGAATAAACATTGGTGTAAATGTAGAAACGATTAAAAATAAAATGATAAACGTTACGGTTGTAACGATAATCGCTTCTGTTGGCCAATATAAATAGAGACCTTTCGCGTTTGTTAATTTCGAAGTGACTAATAAGAAAAAGTTAGAAAATACAAGTCCACCTTGAATGCCGATAAAGATGGATAATATCCCAATTATCATGTTTTCGGTAAATAACAATCTTTTTAATTGTCTCTGTGAGATACCAAGAATAGTGAGTATCCCGAATTGCTGCTTCCGTACATTTAAAAATGTTCCAATTGAATATAAGAGAAAGAAGAACGAGAACATAACAATCACAAGCTGTGCTGTACTAGCTAAATTCATTAGAGGATCACGTTCTTGAAAGCTTTGTACACTCTGTAAGCGTGGATGATACGCGTATACAGTAAATGAAAAGAAAACCATGATAGAAAACGCACTACTTACAAAGTAGGCGAAATATGCTTTTGAATTACGTGAGACATTTTTAAATGCGAATTGCCAAAACGTCATCCACGTCTTCCTCCTAATAAGGCTAGAACATCTAATATTTCTTGATAAAACTTCTCGCGATATAATCCGCGGTGCAGTTCATTGTAAAGCTCTCCATCTTTAATGAAAATAACACGGTTACAATAACTTGCTGCAAATGGATCGTGCGTAACCATTAAAATCGTTGCATCTTCTTCTTTGTTTAATTTCGTAAATAACTCCATTACATCAATAGCGGCTTTTGAATCCAGGTTCCCTGTCGGTTCATCGGCTAGTAAGAGAGAAGGGTGATGAATAACAGCACGTGCTACTGCAGTACGCTGTGCTTGTCCTCCAGAAACTTCAAAAATACGTTTGTCCAAAATATGATCAATTCCAAGCTTTTTTGAAATGTTATCAAGCTTTTCATCCATTTCTTTTAATGGAACATTATCTAATGTTAAAGGTAGTACGATATTTTCACCGATTGTTAGTGTATCTAGTAGGTTAAAGTTTTGGAAAACAAATCCTAATTCTTGGCGGCGGAAAATAGCTAACTTCTCTCTACGAAATGTGTGTGGTTTTTTTCCGTTAATAACGACGTCACCAGAAGTAGGAGAATCAATTGTAGAAATAACGTTTAAAAATGTAGATTTCCCGCTACCAGATGGACCCATAATGGCAACGAATTCCCCTTTATCTACGTGTAAATTTATATTTTTTAAAGCAGTATGAGGGACTTTTCCCTCATATACTTTTGAGACGTTTTTTATGTGTAATACTTCTTCCATAGTAATCACCTTTCTACTTTTAAAACTTAATATGTTGTGATAATTTTTGCATATAAAAGGAACGAATTAAAAGGAAAAATAAAATTTCAACTGTTCCAAAAATCAACAGTACGACTGTAATCTCAGCGAAGAACGAGAGATGTAAAACTTCTTGTAGCATCTTTGTCGCAAACATCGTATGGATTGACGCCATGATGTAAGGCACGAAGAAAAGAATCGCAAGCTGAATTGTCGCTGAACGTTTCATTTCAGTTTCAGTTAAGCCAATTTTCGTAATCGTTATATATTTTTCTTGCTCATTTGTTAAATCTGTATACATTCGGAAGTAAAGAACACTACCAGCACCGATAAAGAAGATAACACCTAAGAAAGTACCAATTAAGAAGAACGAAGCGACATTTAGTTTTGTCTTATATAGGGAATCGCTCGCTTCACTTGCATGGAAAGGTGGATGCTCTGCTTGAATTGCTGCATTATCGTTATCAATTTTTGTTATAAACGATGAACCGATATTATGTGCTTTTTCCCAATCTGTAACTTTGAAGTTATATACACTCATTTGTTTGGAAACTGTGGATAAGGATTCTACATTTTCATCAGATAGTATGAGTAATTGGTATATTAAGCTGTTTGGGAATGGGCTATAACTTTTATATTCTTTCACTTGTAGTTGTAAATTGTTTTGAGTAAGTGTAAGAGTATTTTTCTTTTCTTCATTGTGAAGTGTTCCAATAACTTGATCATCTAAGTCTTTCATAAGAATATAAGATTCATTCTTATTTACCGTGAGTTTTTCCCAATTTAATGCTTTAGCAAGTACATTATAGTCACTTTGTTTAATTGCGTAATAGAGCTGCGTGTTATCTTCAGCTGAAGATACCTCATATATATCCGTTTTAAATTTTGTATAAGTAAAGTGCTCTTCATTAAATTTCTGCTCTAACCAGTTTAAATGTTCATCAGCTAATGTATTTTCAGTATGCGATAAATACGTAAACGGGAAAGGGTTCTGTCTAATTGCATCAAACTTTGTAAATTTCCCAAAACCGTATAAGAATGTAATCATTGTAAAAGCGAGTGTTGATAGCATCGCTACAATAAAAAGCATGTTAATGTTTGTCCGAATGCGCGCTGCTAAATCCGAAATCCAAAGCATATTAATTCGTTTCATATAAAACGTTCTTCGCATTTTTAAAATACGAATAAGTAAAAAACTAATTTGTGAAAAGAAAAAGTATGTTCCAGCTGCAATAAGCGATGGAATAACAAATATACTAGAGACGGCATATAAAAGCCCAATGATATCGCCTAACGACATAAAATATAATGGATTGGATTCTAATACATATCCAGTTATTAAACATGCCGCACCAAATAGAGAGATGAGCACGGATGCTTTTCTTTCTTTTTGTTGTTTTCCTTCTTTTAAAAGACGTACGGCTTTTCTCGTGCGAATGAGCATCGGTGTAAAAGATGATACGAGAATGAAGAGCCCGAGAAAGATGATGATAGTTAAAACGATAGCACTTGTAGGCGGATATAAATATAAACCAGGTACGTGTGTAATTTTGGCGGTAACTAATAAAAAGAACTGTGAAAAGACAACTCCAAGTTGAATGCCAAAAAATATAGAAAGAGCACCAATTAACATATTTTCTATAAATATGAGTCGCTTTAATTGTTTTTGGGATATGCCAAGTACTGTTAAAATCCCGAACTGTTTTTTTCGTACTTTTAAAAACGTCCCGATTGAATACAGTAAAAAGAAAAATGAAAAGAACACAATGACAACTTCTGAAATTGTCATTAATATGTTCAGAGAATAATTCACGTCTGTCATATGCAATTTAGGATGAAATAAATAAACTGCAAATGAGAAAAAGATTGCGATGGAGAACGCACTGCTTACAAAATAGGCGAAATAAGCTCTGGCGTTCCGCGTCACGTTTTTAAATGCAAACTGCCAAAATGTCATTCACCTGAACCTCCTGATAGGGTGAAGATGAGAAGAGCATAAGAAATACTCTTTTCATCAAGTTTGTTTTAAATATTTTGTCCACTCGTGTATTGTGATAATTTTTGCATATAAAGTGAACGAATGAATACGAAAAATACGATTTCAACGAATCCAAAAATAATAAGAACGGCTGAAACCTCTTTGAACAGAGATAAACCAATTACATCTTGTAGCATTTTTGTTGCGAACATTGTATGAATGGATGCCATAATGTACGGAATGAAAAATAAAATACTAAGTTGAATGGTTGCAGATCGTTTCATCTCTGTATCTGTTACACCGATTTTAGAAATCGTTATATATTTCTCTTGTTCGTTCGTCAAATCCGTATACATTCTAAAGTAAAGAACGCTACCAGCTCCAATGAAGAAAATAACTCCTAAAAATGTCCCAATTAGGAAAAATGCAGCACTGCCTGATGTTATTTTGTATAACGATCCTGCTGATTCAAAGGAACGAATAAGAGGTCCTTCATACTGGGATTTATTTCGATCTTTTTGAACTTTTTCTATAAAATTATCAGCAATTTCATATGTCTGTTCCCAGTTTTGAATTTTGTAATTGTATGCTGATATATGCTTTACGGTGCTAGGTAAGTTATTTACGATAACATCAGGCAAAACTATCGTTTGATATGAAAAGCCAGATGGAATTGCATTCACATGCTCATAGCCTTTCACTCGTAATTTCGTATTTGTACTAGAGAGTGTAATGTAATCTCTTTTGTAGCTTTGCTCAAATTCGTTGAATATGGTGATATAAGATGTCCCTGTTAGCACATATGCTTCGTTATCATCCATAAATAGTTGTTTCATTCGTAAAGAATATGCAAGTTTGTTATAGTCACTTTGCTTAATTGCGTATACGTCATTATAAATAGCTATATCTTTATCTTCTTTTAGTGGTGTTTCATATATATCAGCTTTTATTTTTTGATAGGGGAAATGCTCTTTTTGTAATTGTTGCTCAAGCCAATTTAAATGCTCTGTAACAAAAGGGTTCGCATCATAAGAAAAATAAGAAATTGGAAAAGGAGAAGTTCTATTAACTTCTAGCTTAATAAATTTCCCGAATCCATATAGAAACGTAATCATTGTGAAAGCAATTGTAGATAGCATTGCTACAATAAAAAGCATATTAATATTCGTTCGAATACGGCTCGCTAAATCCGAAATCCAAAGCATATTAATCCGTTTCATATAAAACTTCCTTCTTTTCTTTAAAATATAAATCAGTAAGAAACTAATTTGTGAAAAGAAGAAATATGTTCCGATTGTAACAAGCATTGGGATAACGAAAATACTTGAAACCATATATATAACACCGATTTGCGGGCTTACTGATACGAAATATTTAGGATTTCCAGCTAACGCATAACCACCAAATAAACAAATCGCACCAAATAATGAAACAAGTATGGATGGTTTTCTTTCTTTTTGTTTTCCACCATTTGTTTTTAAAAGGTGTACCGCTTTTTTTGTACGAATAAGCATTGGTGTGAATGCAGATACAATGATAAAAAGACTAAGGAAAACAATGGTTGTTAAAATAAACGCGTTAGTAGGACCGTATAAATATATTCCTGGAACATGCGTAAGTTTGGATGTTACTAATAAGAAAAATTGAGAAAAAACAACTCCAAACTGCATGCCGAAAAAGATAGATAAAATCCCGATTAACATATTCTCCATAAAAACAAGACGATGTAATTGTTTTCTCGATATTCCTAAAATGGTCAAAACACCAAATTGTTTTTTTCTAACTTTTAAAAAAGTACCAATGGAATATAGTAAAAAGAAGAAAGAGAAAAATACAATTACTACTTCTGAAAATATCATTAATCCTGAAATTTCAGAAGTCATGTCAAAGTTTTGTAATTTCGGATGGAATAAGTAAACAGCAAACGAAAAGAACACAGCAATGGAAAAGGAGCTACTAACAAAGTAAGCAAAATAAGCTCTTGAGTTGCGCGTGACGTTTTTAAATGCAAATTGCCAAAATGTCATAGATTATACCTCCGGCTAGAAGATATAGAAGTAGTTGTATTGCAAAAAATGTATGAGAGTGAGTTCTCATACATTTTGCTTGCATATGTTACGATCATGCTTCGGTCACCTTCTCCGTATGTTCTGCTTGATTATTTGCAGCGTTGTGGAAGATGATTTTAATCGTCGTTCCTTTACCAACTTCAGAATCTAGTTTGACAGAGTGACCTAAATAATCACAAATTTTACTTACAATATAAAGTCCCATACCAGTAGATTCTCCGAATGCGCGACCGTTTTTCCCAGTGTAAAATGGTTCAAATACTCTTCGAATATCTTCTTGCGGAATACCAACACCTTCATCGCGAACTTCTAAAATAATATCTTTTCCGTTTCGGTAAGCAGATAAGAAAACTTTCTTTCCGCGCTCACCAGAGTAACGAACAGCATTTGTCATTAACTGATAGATGATAAATTTTAGCCATTTTGCATCAGAAGCAACTTTTAAATCAGAATGGACTTCTAAAACAGGGAAGACACCATTACGAATGAATAGTTCTTTTAATCCGTTAATATTTTTTGTTACCGTATCTTTTAATGAAATCGTCTCGACATGGAAATCTTCATGGAAGTTATTTAACCTAGCCATGTATAAAGCCATATCAAGCCCTTGGTTTAGACGCTCTAATTCTTTTTTAAACTTTGGAATTAAATGCTCATCTTCCATTTCTAGCACCATAAGCTGCATAACAGAAACAGGTGTTTTCATTTGATGTACCCAATGGTTAATGAATAATTGATGTTCTTGTTGTTTTACTTCATACGATTGTAGTTCTTTTTGGAAGAGACGGTACTGTGTACGTACGAGTTCATTGACACCGTGAGGCATCGGAGCAGTTGCTCTTTCAATAAACGCATCTTCCATTTTTTCTGGTTGCTCGCTTAATCTATGGTACATTCTACGATTGCGAACGTAACGGTAAGCGAGGAAACAAATAAATAAATATAAACTTAAAACGACGAAGTAAAATTTATTGTTTTGAAATCCATCTACTGCATCATAAAGAACGAAAATGATACCGAAGTTTAAAACGTACAGTAGGAAAAATGCAAAATGATCACGTAAAAATAGCTTCATGCTTATTCACTCCAAGTTGCGTTAAAGCGATATCCAAGTCCACGTACTGTTTCAATAGAGTTCTCAATGCCAAGCTCATTAAACTTTTTACGAAGACGCGTAATGTTTACGTTTAATGTATTTTCTTCAACGAAGCTCTCGTCATCCCAAAGCGCAGCTAATAAATCTTCACGGCTCGCTGTACGAGGGAATTTAGATAATAACATTTCAGCTAAAATAGCTTCTTTCTTCGTTAAAAGAACTTGTTCAGATCCGAAGTGAATTTCAGGACGTTCTGGGAATAGTTTTAAACCTTCTACTTCAACGATACGTTCAGAAATATTTGGTGCATAATCACCGTAAATACGACGTAATTGTCCTTTAATTTTCGCCATTACAACATCGTAGTGGAACGGTTTTGTAATGTAATCATCCGCACCGCTTTCAATTGCCATAATTTGTTCCATCTCACCAGCACGAGCTGAAATGAAAATAATTGGACAAGTAGATTCATGACGAATTTGACGGCACCAGTAGAAACCATCGAATTTCGGTAAGTTTACATCAAGTAAAACAAGATGTGGTTTCACAGCGTTAAACGATTCCATAATATCATCGAAATTCTCCGCTACCACAGCCTCATAACCGTACTTCTGAATGTGAGATTGCAGTAATGATGAAATATTTGGATCGTCTTCAACGATTAAAATTTTATACATATGTATATTCCTCCTCAAAAAAACAATTGTAGCTATAGTGTATCATGTGTTTCAAGTCTTTTCATTATGTTGAAAGATAAGCTAGTAAACAGTATAGGTTAAAAGTGAGAAAAGTAAAAAGGGCGCTGGATTAAATTGACAAATAACGGTAATCGGTTTAACATTTAGATAAATATCTAAATGTCTAATTATCGAAAGGAAGAAAGACATTGAATCAAGCATTCAAAGCATTAGCAGATCCAACAAGGCGAAAAATTTTAGACTTATTAAAAGAAGGTGATTTAACCGCTGGTGAAATCGCTGAACATTTCAATATGACAAAACCAAGTATTTCACACCACTTAAGCGCACTTAAAAATGCTGAACTTATTCAAGATGAAAAGAAAGGGCAATTCGTTGTGTACTCTTTAAACACAACTGTCTTTCAAGATTTATTAACTTGGGTGTTTACATTTACGAATAAGGGGGAAGAGGGGAAATGAAAAAACATCTTTTTGCAATCTTATTAATTGTTATAACTTGTTTAGCTTGGGCGTTTGCTTGGCCACATTTGCCGGATACAATTGCAACGCATTGGAGCGGAGGTAAGGTAGATGGATATTCTTCTAAATTTTACGGAATGATTTCTATGGTCGGAATTATGATTGCATTATATATATTTCTAAATGTGATACCAAAGATTGATCCAAGAAAAGCAAATTACGAGAAATTTTCTAAAGCCTTTATGATGATGAATAATGGTGTACTATTGCTACTATTTGTAGGAAATATAGATATTATTACAAGTGGATTAGGATACAATTTATTCATTAATCGCGTGCCGGAATTATTAGTGGGTATTTTATTTATAGTCATCGGAAACTATTTACCACAATGTAAACCAAATTATTTTGTAGGTATAAAAACGCCGTGGACGTTAAGTAGCGAAGAAGTATGGAGAAAGACACACCGTTTTAGCGGAAAGGTGTTTGTTGCATTGGGGATCATTATGATTTTAAGTGTTTTTGCACCAGTAACGTGGAAATCTTTCGTAATGGTTGGAATTATTATTGGTGCAGTAGGATTAACGATGGGATATTCATATATTGCTTATAAAAAAGAAATAGGGGCCTAATAAAAAATTATGGGGGAGAGAGGATGAAAAGACACGTATTACCATGGAGTTTAATTATTGGCATTGCAATTGGATGGTATATTGTATGGCCATATTTACCAGAACAAATTCCACGCCATTATAATGCAGCAGGAGTAGTAGATGGATATTTTTCTAAAATAGAAGCAAGTTCATTCTCGATAGGTAGTATGGTAGTGCTCTATATGATATGGCTAGTTTTTGGATTCATAAAAGATAAGTCTACACAGCAATCCAAAGTTCTTTCAGCGATTAATTATGCCATTCTCTTTATCGGATTTGGATGTAACATATTTGCACTATTAGCAGCGTCTAATTATATTGCATCGGGCTCAATTGCATTTAATTTTGGATTTGGAACATTGTTTCTTGTACTAGGTAATTACATGCAACAAACGAAGCCGAACGGGTTAGTAGGCATTCGAATGGACTGGACATTAGAAAATCCTGTAGTTTGGAGAAAAACACATAGATTTGCTTCGAGGGTATTTGTAATAGGTTCACTTTGTATATATGCCGGGGCTTTGCTTCCAGATCCATTTAATATTTTTATGGGGATTGGAATCATATTAATATGTATTATCGTATCAACAATAAAGTCATATAGTATTTATAAAGAAGAGTTGAAAATGTAAATAAAGCTGCTTTTCCTTTTAGGGAAGAGCAGCTTTGTTTTTTTATCACTTCTTCAAAACCGGTATCCAAATTTCACTTTTAAAGTTTGGAGAAGATATGTGTTTCTGTTCATTCCACAATACTTCCGGTCCTTCCGCTAGTTCATAGTTCGAAGAAGGGAACCATTCAGAATAAATACGCCCCCATACATTTTGTAGTGCATCAGGAAATGGACCGACAGCTTCGAATATAGCCCATGTTGAAGCTGCGACTTCGAGTTGTTTAAACTGCTCTGGACAATCCTTTGTTGTGGCTACTCCAATATAGTGATCAAGTTCTCCTTTTTCCGCCATTCTTCCTTCAGAAAAATTAGTAGAAGCACTAATAATTCCAGTAGGTGCAATGTTTGAAAGGGACTTTAATGTTTGAATAGACTCTGGGTTTAAACTTTTCCACATAGAAGCAATTTCTTCATTTACACCGTTAAAAACGATTGGGACTCGTTTTGTAATACCTATAATTCGAAATGGCTCTTTTTCTTCAATTCGATAGTTCATTTCATTTCCTCCTTGAATAGATAATTGGAAGGTCATTGGTGAATAAGCCTTCAAAGAATGGCTACTATTTCGGGCCTCTGAAGGTGTTATACCGTGCAAGTTTTGAAATGCACGAGTGAATGAATCTGGCGAGTTGTATCCATATTTTATAGCGATATCAATGACTTTTACATTGTTGTTTTTTAGTTCAAAGGCAGCGAGGGTAAGACGTCTACAGCGAATATATTCTGATAGTGATATGCCAGCTAAAAAAGAAAACATTCTCTTGAAATGATATTCGGAGCAGTAAGCTATTTTTGCGACTTCTTTAAAATTAATTTCATGTGTAAGGTTGTTTTCGATATACTGCATTGCAGCATTCATATTTTTAAGTGAATCCATATTATGACCTCCTCTGTACATAGAATAGCAGGAACGAAATAGCTCCATCCGACATTTCGTGCACAACTTTGTAGGTGCATTTTTTACCTTACAAAATTGTAATGTTCCTGTAAGGAGAATGAATGGATGGTATGATATCCCAATGTTATAGTAACAAAGTACTTTAATTCATTACGTTAACTTTTTGATTTCTTTACTTATGTGCCTTACATAACTGTCATGTTTGTGTAAGAAACATCGATAGTGGCAAGAGTAGAGAGTGTATATAGTTGAAAATAGAGAATAGAAGAAATGAGGGATGTCGAGATGAAAACAGTATTAGAAGCAAAAAATATTGAAAAAGTATATGACACGGGTGGTAATAAATTTGCAGCGTTAAAAGGTATTAACTTACAAGTAAAAGAAGGTGAGTTCGTTGGAATTATGGGACCTTCTGGTTCTGGTAAGACAACTTTACTAAATGTTCTTTCTACAATTGATAATGCGACGAACGGTGAAATTTTAATTGATGGAAAAGATATTGTGAAAATGAATGATGATAAGTTAGCGTTATTCCGCCGCGATCATTTAGGTTTCATTTTCCAAGATTATAACTTATTAGATACGTTAACAGTGAAAGAGAATATCGCTTTACCACTTGCGTTATCAAAGGTGAAAGCGAGTGAGATTGATCGCCGCGTTCTTGAAATCTCAAAGAAATTCGGTATTGATCATATTTTAAGTCAGTTCCCATATCAAGTATCTGGTGGGCAGAAGCAGCGCTGTGCAGCATCGCGTGCAATTGTTACGAATCCAAGTATGATTTTCGGAGACGAGCCAACTGGAGCACTTGATTCTAAATCTGCAACAGATTTACTTGAAAGTATGAAGTCGTTAAATGAATATGATAACTCAACAATTTTAATGGTAACGCACGATGCATTTGCAGCAAGTTATTGTAAACGAGTTATTTTCATTAAAGATGGTGAACTATATAAAGAATTGCACCGTGGTGAATCAACGCGTAAACAGTTCTTCCAAAAAGTCGTTGACGTAATGTCTTCTATTTCTGGAGGTATGGCTGATGACCTTATCTAGCATTGCCCTCCGCAACATACAGCGGAACTTTAAAGACTACTTTGTATATTTCGCATCTATGATTTTTAGTATTGTTATTTATTTTACATTTAAAGCACTGCAATATAATTCACAAATGGAAAAAGCAGCAGAAGCTTCAAAAAAAATTAGCGGAGCGTTCCAAGTTTCCAGTGTGATGCTTATCATTTTCGTAGCAGTGTTCATTATATATTCGAACGGATTCTTTACACGTAAACGTAAAAAAGAAGTTGGCTTATATTCGTTATTAGGTATTCGTAAAAGACAAATTGGTAAAATGCTCTTTTATGAAAATATGTTAATGGGATTAATGTCATTAGTAATCGGGATTGCGATCGGTAGTGTCCTTTCGAAATTATTCCTTGAGTTATTAGTAAATATGATGGGATTAAATTTAAACGTTCATTTCGAAGTACCGATGGCTGCCATTATTGATACAGCAATTATTTTCTTTGTGATTATTTTATATACATCACTTCAAGGATATCGTTTAATTTATCGCTTTAAGTTAATTGAACTTTTCCGTGCAGAACGTGAAGGAGAAGCAATGCCAAAAGGATCTGTCATCATGGCATTAATTTCAGTTTTCTTAATCGGTTCAGGTTATTTTTTAGCGCTAATGTACATGAAAGCAGTTATGTATGCAGACTTTATGGTCGTTGCATTATATATTTTATTAGCGACAGTAGCAGGGACTTATTTACTGTTCATGTTCTTCACAGTATTTGTATTGAAACGTGCAAGAAATAATAAGTCAGCATTTTATAATGGTATGAATATGGTAACGACATCGCAGTTACTATATCGTATTAAAGGAAATGCGAAATCATTAGCGACAATCGCTATTTTAAGTGCAGTTACATTAACAGCGGTTGGTACGTCAGTTACGATGTATTACAACACATTTACGCAATCAAAAGTTGCTGCGCCGTATAGTTATTCCTATGAGAAAAAAGATGCAGCATTAGATAAAAAAGTAAATGAAATACTTGCTGGAGAGAAGAATAATCACCCAGTCACATATGAATCAGAAGTTGAAATGATTCCTGTGAAAGGAACATTTAAAGGTGAAAGAGCTGATCAAGTTCTGAACACACACTATAATGTTACGAATCAGTACCAGCTTATTTCTCAATCAAGCTTTAATAAACATGTGAAACATTTAGATGTAGAACCTGTAAATTTAAGTGCGAATGAAGCTTTCGTATATGATAGCTTATATATTGAGAAACTTGATTTTGGTCCTCTTTATACAGGAAATACAGCTGTATTCCCTGTTGGAAATGAGTCAAAAGAATTAAAAATTAAAGGTGTAAATAATAGAAGCCTTACAAATTTAAATGAACTATTTGTAATCGTTCCTGATAAAACATATGAGCAAGTGAAACAAGTAAACGAAACGCGTACTGTAAAAAATATTGATGTAAAAGGTGAGCGAAATAGTAAAGAGTTAACAGCAAAATTAGCAAGCATTATGCCAGCTGGAGAATCAGAAGTTTTAAAACCATTTAACGATTTCTATACAGGATTCCAAATGGGGCTTGAAACGACAGGCTTAATGATGTTTATTGGGTTATTCTTAGGATTAGTATTCCTATTAGCAACAGGCTCAATTATTTACTTTAAACAATTAACAGAAGCAAGTGCTGACCGTGATCGTTACATTGTCCTTCATAAAGTTGGTGTAACGAAGCAAGAAATGAAGAAAGCTATCGCAAAACAAGTGAGCTTTATCTTCGCTATTCCGTTAGTAATCGGTATTTTACACAGCTTATTTGCACTAAAAGGTTTATCAAATATATTACCATTTGAAATTATGATTCCGCTTCTCATTAGTATTGGAGTATACGGTGTCATCTATATTGGATATTACTTCTTAACGGTTCGTTCTTATTATAAGATCGTGAGTGCGAAGTAATAAGGGGCAGCTATTGCTACACGCGATAGCTGTTTTTTTATTCTTCATAAAATCTTAAGAAACTTCCTCAATTTTTATTAAGAAACGATAGTTATACTTAGACACAAGTTAAAAACTATCGAACGAATGAGGAGAGGTTTACATGCAGCTCATTACATTTTTACATGAATTTATAAAGCATCCAAAACATACTGGTGCAATTGCGCCAAGTTCAAAAATATTAGCAAAGAAAATGGTCGATGTAATTGATTTTAATAAAGCGAAATGTATTGTAGAGTTAGGGCCTGGCACAGGGGTTTTTACGAAAGAGATTATGAAGAGAAAAAAGAAGGAAACAATATTTCTTCTTATTGAAATTAATGAAGTATTTTTCAAAGAATTAAAAAGAAAGTTTAAAGATGAGCAGAATGTCATTGTTGTACACGGTTCAGCTGAAAATATAAAGAAGTATATGGAGGAGCTCAATATAGAATGCATTGATTACGTTTTATCAGGGTTGCCTTTCACTTCTTTACCAGAAGAAGTTTCAAAGCGCATTTTAAATAATGCGATGGAAGCGATACATGAGAATGGTGAATTCATTACATTTCAATATTCACTTGTGAAAAAAGGGTTTATACAGCACTTCTTTCCAGAAATTACGCTAGAGAAAGTGTGGCTCAATTTCCCACCAGCGTACATCTTTAGCTGTAAAAAAGAGCTAAGGAGAGCATATGCATAATGGAATTACATGAATTATTATCTTATATTGAACAATACGGTTATTGGGCATTATTTTTCTGTTTATGGTTAGGTATTATCGGTATGCCAATTCCAGACGAAATGATCGTAATGAGTGGTGGCTTTGTATCTTCACTAGGGATATTAAGTGTCATTCCTGCATTTTTATTAACATATTTAGGTGTTGTATCTGGGCTTTCTTTAGGTTATATATTAGGGAAAATATTTGGTACGAAAGTACTTGATAAGCTAATGAAAAAGAAAAAGGCGAAATATCTTTTGAAATCTCAACAAATGGTAGAGAAGTATGGTCATTATGCGTTAGTCACAAGTTACTTCATACCAGTTGTAAGACATATCGTACCGTATTTAGTTGGAATGAATAACATGTCATTTAAGACGTATGCTTTGTATTCTTATACGACAGGATTTGTTTGGACACTCGTTTACTTTGTGCTCGGTGCTTTATTTGGAAAACATATTGAAAGTATTGTAGCGATCGCGATAGAATATGGCGTGTATTTTGGCGTGATTGTTTTTATAGTTACAGGTATTCTTTATTTATATAGACAAAAAAGAATCACGCTGATGAGTAAATAGAAGTAAAGAAAGTTTCTTCCAGTATGAAGGACAAGATAGGATTATAAGTATAAAATTATCTTTATTTAATGGTAAAATATAGGTAAGTAGTTAAGGAAGGAAGAGCGTTGTGCTACTCATTTTTAGCCTTATCTTAATTGGAATTATGTGCAGTATGAAAATAGTATCCTTACACATGATAGAACGACAAAAGGTAGAGGAACGATATGTATATTGTCCAAAATGTGATACGAAAATTAGAAGAGGAAATTCAGCTCCTTTTTGTTCGAAATGTAATTTAATATTTTAAAAATAAAAAGTCCGAAATCACTTTATATAGTTTCGGACTTTTTATTTTTAAGTAAACATTAATCCACCTAGTTCTCTTTCGTTTGTTTATTAGCTAAAATGGATTATGAATAACAATAGTATGTAAACGAAAATAAATATAGATGTACATATGGAGTGCTATATTTGGAGATTTTAATCATAGTAGGATGCCTATTAATAGGAATTATTTTGATTAGTATAAGTAATTATCGATTTATAAAAGAATTAAAAGAAAAAAATTCAAAGAAAGAGAAATGGAAAGTAGTAGCTGGAAATTTGATAGAGTTATTTAGTGATCCATTGCATGGAGTGCCGTTCTATTTTTTAACTGGGGGTCTCTTTTTTGTAATCGGACTGTTGTTATTTCTTTCTATGGGAATGGGTTGGCTTGAAATTGATTAAGGCGTATTAATAAAGATGTTTGATCATGTTAGTGAAGTGGCTTGGAAGTTAAACCATAAAGTGCTGCTGATGAACGATAAAGGAAAAACTGTATGGATGTTAACCTTTTTAGAGAAAGATATCCCATTATTATGAAGTCTTTCGTAGAGATGGATCGAGAAGTTTTGAGGGTTTTATTACCTGATGAAAGAGGGATTCTTCCTACGAGGCCAGAGTGTGATGAATGTTATAAGACTCAATTGGATGATATTGAGGAGAGTTGATAAAAAAAGAGCTTGAAACTATTCAAGCTCTTTTTTTATGACTATTTATGTCCTAAAATATGCTCAATCTCATGCAAACTTAATTTACTTGCCTTAGCAATCGTTTCAAGTGGTATACCAAGATCATACATATTTTTAATCATTTGAATTTTCCCCTGTTGAACTCCTTCTTTTCGACCTTGTTCAATGCCTTGTTCAATGCCCTGTTCAATGCCTTTTTCAAGCCCTTTTTTAATTCCTTGTTCCATTCCTCTTTTTATTCCTTCTGTCTCTGCATGGGCGAATTTTGCTGCTTCATCCATTAAAACTTTCTCCCTTGCGTCATAGGCTTGCCGGAAAGAAGAATCTTGACTCATACGTTCCCATTTATTTATCGCTTTTTGTAAAATAGGATCTTGGTTCATAGCAATATCCTCCAATAGTTTAGTTAAGTGCTCATCCTCATTTGCTGAAAGCAATAAAAGCCAACGAACAAATGGATCTTTCCACGGATTTACTTTTTCTTCATGCCATTGTTCAGTTAACTTTGGAATTTCTATAATGTGGATTTCAATGTCGTCACTCAGGAGTTTTTGTTGTTGTGTATTCCATAATATGCTTGTTGTATGGAAGGCTGGGTGTTCCGAAAACATTACGAAGTTTAGTAAGTTTATGGTGATGGTTTTGTGAAGTGCACTGTAGGGCATCCCTTTTTGTAGTTGAGATGTGTATAGTCTTCCCCAATAATATAAACTGCGTTTAACCATATCGTGATTATTATTGAGTTGTATTTCTACATTGACTTTTGTTCCTGTGTCTAATGTTGCTGAAATGTCTAAAATAGATAACTTATCCTCTTCATATTCCCTGTGTAAATGTGGATCTTCTAGTTGTAGAGAAGCAATGGGCGACTCTAAAGACTCTTGTAACATAGCATTTAAAAATGCAATTAGAATATCTTCGCTACCATTCGTACCAAACAATTGTTTAAATGCAAAATCAATGCGTAAATTAACTAATTGTTGGTTGAACAAAGTTTGTCCTCTCCCTTATATGAAGGTACTTCTTTCCTTCATTGTACATAAAAAGAACTAGAGTATGCAAACAAGCCATTCTTCTATTTTTTAGTAGTTTTATTAGAATGTCACAGGTAAGTATGGTTATGTTATACTCTAGTGAAATTAAAAAAATATTTTTGTTTATATCGGGGTGAAGATGATACATATGCAAAAAGATATTTTAAAACTATTAGATAAAAAGCAAAGTAACTATGAATTTCCTGCCTTTGATAATGAATATATGGATATTTCACAAGTGAAATTCTCTCTTTTCTTTAAAGATGCTAAGGATTGGCTAATGGTGTTTCAAATTGTGGGTGTAGGTTCATTAGGTGTATGTAATGATATTCAAGTATATGGCGATAGAATTACTCATTCAATGGGTGATGATTGCATTTTACAATTAAATAATGGCGATTATGAGTTGTTTGATGATGAAGGTGAATTTATACCGAATATTTATAACGGCAGTTTAAAAATTCGCGAGCATCATTTTGAATATGAATTTACAGAAGAAGATTATATAAATAATGGAATAGAAGTACAAACGACAGAGCATTATCCAACATACTTCATGCGTATGCTTGCTACTAATGAGGAAGCTCAAAAATTATTGTGGTGGGATAAAGGAGAAATTTTAGAAGAGTTCGGTTTAGAAGGCGACTGGGAAGTAGCGTATGAAACGGAAGAATGGAAACATGTTGAAGACGAAAAAGTAAGTGAAAATGAATTCTTCCAATCAGTAGCCTCTGCAATAGAGAAGAAAGATCCAAGTGTTATTGTGAATGAAAATGCTAATACGCATTGGAGAAATTGGGTAGAGTTTGATTGTGACTGAAAAGGATAGGAGAAAGAATAACAAATGAAAAGAAGAAGAAAATCCGGAGAAAAAGTACAAATGCATCGTTTTGCACTACCTCTATGCTACGGAAGTGAAGCGCCATATTATTATTACGAGGTAGCGCCCTATGAAAGAGAGGGACGCTTCCATTTAACATCGGATCTTTGTGTAATGGATGATGAACATTATTTTATTAGAGGATGTTTAGAGATTCCTATCATTGACTACCACGAAAATTTCATATGGACTGTTTGGGTATCACTTAGTAAAGAAAGTTATGATGAAGTATTAGAAAAGTGGGATGAGATAGGCCGAGAAAATAGTGATCCTTATTTTGGTTGGTTATCTGTAGAAATACCATTTTATCCAGAAACATTAAATTTAAAAACAAATGTACATATAAGAGAAGTTGGAACGGCACCGTATGTTGAATTAGAGCCAACCGAGCATCCTTTAGCAATCGAACAAAGAAATGGAATTACTTTAGAGAGAGTTAAAGAAATACAAGAAATGATTCAACGACATAGCTAGATTAGAAGAGAAAAAAACGAGTGCTAGCACTCGTTTTTTTCTTTACACAACCGCAGGATTATAAATCATCGTAAAGTGTCCTGTTAATAATTCAATGTGACAAGGTGTATGAAGCGAACTTTCTCCATCTGTATCTACTTCTTTTTCTTCTTTCGTTTCAATATGAATGGATTTCGCTTTTACGTGGAAGATGTCATTTTCATTTGAATCCTCGAATAGTTTCTTTCCGATGTAATCTTTAAATGCTTGAATACCTGTTGATTTGACTACGAAAATATCAAGTGTTCCGTCATCACATTTAACGTTCGGAATAAAGGATGGAATACCACCAAGATATTCACCATTTCCAACCATGACAAGGACAGCTTCGTCTTCATATACTTGTCCGTCATAAGTAATTTTTACTGGGAATGTTTCAGCATTTTTTACAGTTCGAATTGTGCTTAAATAGTAACCGATTTTACCAAGCTTTGCTTTTTCTTCTGCATCGATATTGTTTGATACTTCAGATACGAGACCAATGCCCCAGAAGTTTAAGAAATGTTGTCCATTTGCTTTTGCAACGTCAACTGGTTTTATATGTTCTTTTGTAATAAGTTTTGCCGCTTCTGCAATGTTTTGCGGAACACCAAGTGTGCGAGAGAAGTCGTTGCAAGTTCCGCCTGGAATGATTGCAAGTGTAGGTCTATTTTCGAGAGGTGCTAAGCCATTTGTGCATTCAAATACTGTTCCATCACCACCAAAGACGATAATTAAATCTACTTTACTAGCAAACTCTTGGCAATATTTTGTTGCATCACCTTGTTTTTTCGTATGAAGGATATGTAGATCAGGAAAAGCTGCGGCAAGAGGTGGTACGATTTTCGTTAAATTTGTATGTAAGTCACCTTGACCAGCTTTCGGATTTACGATAAGGAGTACTTTTTCAAATTTTGTCTTTGTCATTTTTCATCTCTCCCTGTAGTTTGTAATGGCAAGAAAGGAGCTGTTCCCATGTATTTTAGAACAGCTTCTCCCTATTAATTGGATGCTAACATTGTCAGTTATTGTCGGTAAGTCGATATATTTAAAAAATCGCCGATATACATTTTATGTACTATCAATTTTTTAAGTTATACGATTATTCCGTTACAACTGAAGCGATAAATGGTAAGTTACGATATTTCTCAGCACAGTCGATACCGTAGCCAACGATGAATTCGTCTGGAATTTGGAAGCCAACATACTCAGCTGTTAAGTCTACTTTACGGCGTTCTGGCTTATCAAGTAATGTACAGAACTTGAGTGCCTTTGGTTTATGCATAAAGAAGTGGTCTTTTAGGAAATGAAGTGTTAAACCAGAATCGATAATATCTTCTACAACAATTACGTTTTTCCCAGTAATGTTTACGTCGATATCTTTTAGTAGTTTCACTTTTCCTGTTGTTTCTGTTTGATTTCCGTAGCTAGATGCAGAAATAAAGTCAATTGTTACATCATTTTTGATGTGACGAATTAAATCAGCAGCAAATACGAATGAACCTTTTAATACTGCGATAACTACGATTTCTTCTCCTTCAAAGTCACGTTCGATTTGAAGTGCTAATTCTTTAACTTTTGCTTGTAATTGTTCTTCAGAAATTAAAGTGTCTTTTATTTCAATATTCATTGTAATCCTCCTACAGTGTAAAACTTGCGAACATTTCGACTGTAAAGGATAGAATAGAAAAAGTCAAAGGAGATAGTAATTTTTTACAAAGATAACGACAAAATCATCTGATGATATGATATACTAAGTATATTAAGAAAACGCTTCCATAAAGGGTGAATATGATGAAGAAGAAACAGTACACAAGTGTAACATTTATAAAAGCATTACTTTTAACAATTGTTCTTGGCCTGTTGGCTTACGTAATTGATGTACCTGCGATTCGTATTTCATTAATTGGAATGACTTTAGTGTTAGGAGCAATTTCGCACGGTATGATGTCGCAGCTAAAAGAAGCTGGACTTGATGATATGAGAGATCATATAGATAAAAAGTAAGAAACCTTCATTATATAGAGTGAAGGTTTTTTTTGTTTCTTACAAAAATGTAAGGTAGTTGTAAGGCAAATCGATAGTTGCATAATAGTATTTTGGATAAACTATGGGTGTAAGGTAAAAGGCAAGCATATTTTAGGTAAATTAAGTTTTAGGCACTCTATATGTGAAAAAGGAGTAGGAGGGCATGGAGAAACGTTGGACGACCTTTTCTTTTTTAGCGACTAGTAACACCGTAATGCTAGATGGAAAAATGGATTTTTTGCACTTGTTTGATCGTGAAGATGATCATTCTTCTTCTAAATTTACAATGAAATGGAATAAATGGAGCGAAAGTTGTAGGTTTGAAGAAGAGGCCCCTAACGAAGAGCAAAAGATTATTTTAACAAACCCTATTAAAGCGTGGGTTGTTCAACGTCGTAAGTGTAACGTCAAAAATCACTTCAAGAAAACTGAGCCGAGACAATTAGTTATCGCTCCGGCCCGTTCTACTTCCAAATCACGCGAAAGTAACATGTAAATATTGAGACACACACCCGAAAAAACATCGTACATATTGCGATGTTTTTTCTTTTTCTACAATGAAATCTTTAAATGAAATATATTTCATCTGCATCTTATATTTATATCGCTTGCTTATTCTAGTAATACATCCGATGCGAGTTGATGTGAATAAAATATAAGGAGAGAATGAAAATGAAAAAGAGACTATTACCAATTTGTGCAATGGCACTTTTAACAGTAGGATATTCTTCAGTAGCGAGTGCGGATACTGGAACAGTAACAAAGGAAGAAGAAGCGCAAGTGCAACAAGATAAAGCTAAAAAAGAAGAAGCAATTAAGGAACAGCAAAAAAATGAAGTAGAGAAAAAACAAGCGGCCCAAGTACAAGAAAAAAATGATATGGCTAAAAAAGAGGAAGCAATAAAAGCTGAGAAAAAGAGTGAAGAAGAGAAAAAGAGAATAGCGCAAGAACAGTTAAAAAATGATATGGCAAAAAAAGAAGCAGCGATAAAAGTCGAACAAAAGAATGAAGTAGCTAAAAAAGAAGTAGTAAAGCCAGTTGTACAAGGTGAAAAATTACCAAATACAGCATCAAATAATGTAGCAATGATGGGATTAAGTACATGTCTTGTAGCGATAGGTACATTATTTGGTTTGAATCGTCGTAATAAGGTTAAAGCGTAAATAAAATATTTTCCTATAAAGAATGGGATAATTTCATATATTAAAAATGGTAGGTTACTCCTACCATTTTTGGCATGGAGGAATGAAGAATGAAGTTACTCAATTATATCGGTATCATATTGATGGCTATAGGGCTATTCATGGGATCCTATTACGCTGTGGAATGGTATAAAGGAAAAAGCTCTGCCGGGCAATTAACGGCAGAAGAAATAAAGAGCCTTCAAAATATACAAGATACTCAACTTTCTCATGAAACACCTGTAACTTCTCAAGTGCCTTCTTCTCAAACAGAACATAAAGAAGGAGAAAAGGTAGCGATGTTAAACATACCGAAAATAAAGAAGAAGTTTTCTATATATTGGGGAGCGGATGATACGACTTTGAAAAAAGGAGTTGGTATGTTTGTTAGTGATTTAACGACAACCCCATCTGGAGGAGGACATACTGTACTGAGTGGACATCGAGATACTGTATTTGCAGATTTAGGAGAGTTGAAAGAAAAGGATACCCTTGTTTTAGAGTATGATAATAAAACGTACACATATGAAATTCAAAAGACATGGATTACTCATGCGGATGATCGTACTGTTATTATAAAAAAAGAAGAACCGATATTAACACTGACAACTTGTTACCCATTTAATTATATAGGGGATGCACCAGATAGATATATTATCGAGGCGAAGTTAACTGGAAGTTATTCGAAGTGAAATTATAGTTTCTGAAAGCGGGAGGGGGATATAAGTTATGTCAAAAAACATTTTAATTGTTGAAGATGAAGACATATTACGTGAAATATTAAAAGATTATTTTTTAAGTGAGCAATATGTAGTGTTTGAAGCGAGGGACGGGAAAGAGGCTTTAGTTGTATTTGAAGAAGAAGAGGTTGATTTAGTTATTTTAGATATTATGTTGCCAGAACTCGATGGATGGTCTGTTTGCCGAAGAATTCGAAAGACGTCCGAGGTGCCTATTATTATGCTGACGGCGCGCGTAGATGAAGACGATACGTTACTTGGTTTTGAACTTGGGGCAAATGATTATGTGACGAAGCCGTATAGTCCGCCAATTTTATTAGCAAGAGCGAAAAGGTTGTTAGAAAGCAGAAAAGTGACAAAGCAACTTTTAGAGAATGAAGATGATACATTATCAATCCACGATATTCACGTTCATTTTCCGTCGCGCACTGTTACGGTAAATCGAACTGATATTAATTTAACACATACAGAATTTGAAATATTAGCGTATTTCATGAAAAATCAAGGAATCGTTTTAACGCGAGAACAACTCATTTCAAGAATTTGGGGATATGAATTTGCTGGCGATGATCGAACGGTTAATAGTCATATTCGTAATTTAAGAAATAAATTAGGAGAGAAAGCAAAGTACATTACAACTGTAGTACGAACTGGTTATAAATTTGAGGGGAATATATGAGAAAAGGAATTGTACTAAAATTATTTACTCTTACAACAGCATTATGTATGTTGATTTTAGCGACGATATTTATTGGACAAACGATATTTTTTAAACAATATTATGCGAATCGAAAAGTGGAAGATATTAAAGTAAATTTAAATTCCTTTGAGAAGAATTATTTAAACTACACAGGAAACGTAGAAGGAATTCAGAAACTTGAGCAAGACTTTTTAAGAGAAAATAATACGTGGATTACGACATTAGATAAGAACGGGAATTTAAAACACGCAGATGATTTTTATTTTGAAGTAACGATAGATCGTAGGCAACAAAAGAGCTTTGGACAACAAATATTCAAAATTCCCTTAGGTAATCTCGTCAATATAGAGGAAATTGATAATAAATTATCAGAGCAGTTTTTAGGACAAGAAATTTATTTTTCTGGAGTGAGAAAAGAAGATAGTTTTATTCCATTCTCTTTTTCTTTATCTAAGCAGAATTTAAGCGGATCTAATAAACCGTTAGAAAAAGCATTTCAGGAGAAAATAAAATTAGATGAGGAGAAAAAGAGAGCGGCTGGGGAGCAACTTGCTAAGGAAAAGAAACCAGCTGTTCAGGAAGAAGCTGCTCAGGAATTAGGCGTTTACATAGGAGGACGTGTTACAAAAGTACAGTTACCAGATGTAAACGGTCCTGTGAATCCAATTTATAAAAATAGCATATTTTTAGATAATATTAAGGGTTTTCAAACCGATTTATTATTAAAAGAAAGCAATAAAATACGATATACAACACAAACAATGGATTATGAAAAGAATGATATAAAATATAAATTATTAATTAAACCAATAAAAGAAAAAGACGGATCAGTAACATATATTTATGCTATGGCTTCTTTACAGCCTGTAGATGAAGCTGTACAAATGGTGCAAGATTATTACATATACATCATTGCATTTGTAGTCGTTCTTATTTTTTTAGCTTCGTTTTATTATTCAAAACAAATTGCCAAACCGTTATTAAAAATAAATGATACGACGAAGAAAATAGCACAATTAGATTTTACAGAAAAAATACCGATTACTTCAAAAGATGAAATTGGTGATTTATCGAAAAATATTAATATACTTTCTAACAAATTAAATTCTCATATCGGACAGCTTGAACACGATATTGAAAAGGAAAGAAAGTTAGAAAATACACGGAAAGAATTCATTTCTGGTGTTTCACATGAATTAAAAACACCGCTAAGTATTATGAAAAGCTGTATTTTTATTTTAAAAGACGGGGTAGCTGAGCATAAAAAGGATTATTATTTTCAGGCGATGGAGAGAGAAGTAGACAAAATGGATACGTTAATTTTGGATATGCTTGAGTTAGCTAAATTTGAATCTGGTACGTATAAAATGAAAAAGGATTCGTTTTATATTGATACAGTAATTGAAGACATATGTGAACATCTATCTGTGGAAATAGAGAAAAAAGAGCTTCGTGTTCATAAAAATATATGTTCATTTGAAGTGATTGCAAATCAAGGTCGGATTGAACAAGTCATCGTGAATTTCATTACGAATGCCATACGTTATACACCAAATAAAGAAGATATTATTATTTCTACAATAGATGAGAAGGATCGTATAAAAGTGTGCATTGAAAATAAAGGTACTCACATTGAAGAAGAACAATTAGATAAAATTTGGGATCGTTTTTATCGAGTGGATACAGCTCGTCAGCGTTCACAAGGTGGGACGGGGCTTGGGCTTGCCATTTCAAAGAATATTTTAGAACTACATGATACTGAATATGGGGCAGGAAATACAGAAAATGGTGTGTTATTTTATTTCTATTTACCGAAAAAAGCGTAGAAAATATGATCTACGTTTTTTTAAATTATTTTCATATTATCTTTACCTAATCTTTATTTTTAATTAGTATAATTTGTTTAGAATATGAGGTTATGTAAGGAGTCGATGAACCGTGCATAGCAATTGGCTAAGTATAATGGTATTTATTTTCTTTTGCGCATTTATTGTATTTTTAATTAATATTACGATATGAAAAAAGAGCGCTCATTAAGCGCCCTTTTTTTGTGTATTCATTTGATAAGCACTGATGCTTTTGAATAAGCGTGGTGAAGTGATAAATAAAAATATAAGTAAAACGGTACATAGAATATAGGAACCAATCATTGTACTACCGTTAAATATTAAAGAATATAGGAAAGCCGATTGGCCTTTTGGTGCATATTGTCCCCAGAAAATGATACCAGCGATAAAGTGACAGAAGTAACGAGCTAGACTACCGATAAAAGTAGCGACGATAATGTATCCAATTACTTTCTTTCCTTGGTTTGGTTTTGATGAAGGTTTGTCTTTACGGCTACCTAAATTTGATTGTTCTTCGCTATTTTCATTTGACGCTAAAAGCGCCTTTTGAATTGGACGATAGAATAAACCAGCAAATCCAATGAATGCGAAAGCAACAAAGTATTCAATTAATACTTGAATTGGTGTGACGATAATGGCATCGCCTACGACAATTTGTAATAATCCCCAAATTAAGCCTCCTAAGAAAGCCATTTTGAAGCCCCAGCGGTATGCGATAATAAAAATAGGAATCATAGCAAATGAAATGGAACCGCCTGTTGCTGATATTTTTATTGAAAGTGGTAAAATGTCGATGACCAAGGCGAAGGCTGCAAGAATAGCAGATTCGATCATCGCTTGTAAATTGGTGTTACGCATGTTGTCTCCCCCTAAATCCAAGTTGTACAAAAAAGAATAGATATCATAGGAGGATACGAAATACGTAAATAAAAATGAGGTATGTATTTCGGACGTTTGCACAATCCCTGCGTTAGCATTAACTAACAGGTTCGAAGGGTCGGAACGAAGTGTTCCCTCTCAGCGGCATGGCTCCCCCAGTGATAACGAGATTCTTTATTTGCTATTGTTTATTGTAAGCGAAATGGATGAGAATGGCAAACAAATGCTGTATGACAATAATTGAAATAGAATTGTAGCGAAATGTTAATAAATATGAAGCAAAAGGGTATAGTACAAGAGAAATTGGGTGTGGTATAATTTTTTTGAAAATAATTATCATTCTCTTCTGAGGGGGAAGGTTATGAGCTTAGTAGATATTAAAATTGGAGAGAAAGTGTTAGTAAAAAGTATTCAGTCTTTAGATCAGCTATTAAAGCGTAGGCTAGCTGCTTTCGGTCTTGCGGAAGGAAGCGAACTTCGCTTGAAACAGAAAGCGATGTTCAAAGGTCCTTGTACATTGGAGTGTCGTGGACAGTTAATTAGTATTCGTCATTGTGACGCGAAAATGATAAAGGTGGAATTAGCGTGAATAAGGTAGCTTTGCTAGGGAATCCGAATACAGGGAAGACATCATTATTTAATGCACTTACTGGTTCTTATGAATACGTAGGAAACTGGAGCGGTGTAACAGTAGAAAAAAAGGTTGGTAAATTAAAAGATAGACAAGGAACATTAATTGATTTACCAGGTGTGTATGATTTAAATCCAGTTTCACGTGATGAAGGTGTTGTAACAAACTTTCTATTAACAGAAGAATTTAATCATATGTTAAATATCGTAGATTCTTCGCAGTTTGAGAGAAATATGCATTTAACGTTGCAATTACTTGAATTTGGTAAGCCGGTCTCAATTGGTTTAAATATGGTTGATGTGGCGAAGCAAAGAGGAATTGTCATTGATGTAAAACGATTATCAGAACTATTAGGTGTAACAGTCGTTCCTGTCGTTGCAAGAAGTGGAAAAGGTTGTGAAGAACTACTTGCGACTCTTAAAGAAAATGACAAAAAGGAGAAAAAGCCATTCCTTATTTCATATGGTGTACAAATGGATGAAGGAATTGGAGAAGTAATTGCTCTTTTAGAGACAGCGAATTATGAGCATCCGAGATGGTTAGCACTTCAATTTTTAAGCAATAACGAAGTAGTAGAAAAAGAAGTGAAAGCATTACCAATTTATATGGAACTCATAGCCATTCGATCTCGCTTAGAAGGAAAACTTGATTGTACGTTAGAAGAGCACATTTACAAAACTCGTGAAGCGTATATTGAAAAGTTAAAAACAAATGTTATGAAGCATGAGAAGGAAGGGAAAATTCCTTTTTCAGAAAAAATTGATAGATTAATTACACATAAAATTTTAGGACTTCCAATCTTTTTAGCAGTTATGTTTTTTATTTTTCAGGTTACGTTTACGTGGATTGGTACACCTTTATCGGATATGTTAGATGAGTTTTTTGGTGGTCAGCTTACGGATTGGGTGACGGCTGGACTTACAAGTATTGGAGCTTCTCATTTTATTCAAGCACTCGTTACAGAAGGTATTATTGCCGGTGTTGGTGCTGTATTAGTATTCGTACCACAAATCTTTGCACTATTCTTTTTCATTTCATTATTAGAAGACTCAGGATATATGGCGCGAATTGCAGTTGTTATGGATAGAATTATGGAGTTCTTTGGCTTAAACGGTAAAGCTTTTATTCCGATGATTATTGGTTTTGGATGTAACGTTCCAGGTATTATGGCAGCGAGAACCATTGAACAGGAGAAAGAACGTTTACTTACCATTTTAGTAACACCGTTTATGTCTTGTTCAGCACGATTACCTGTATATGCATTATTTGCGGGCGTATTTTTCCCTAATAGTCAGGCGACTGTTGTATTTTCTTTATATGTCGCAGGTATTGTTCTGGCATTACTCGTTACAAAAATTATGTCTCTTACGATTTTGAAAGCAGAAAAATCTATTTTCGTAATTGAACTACCGCCTTATCGTGTGCCACAAGCGAAAACGTTATGGCTGAGCACGTGGGAGAAAGGAAAGGGATTTGTTCGTAAAGCTGGTACATTCATCTTTGGTGGTTCGGTTGTTATTTGGTTATTAAACTATGCAGGTCCATCAGGATTTGGCGTTGATATGGGAGATAGCTACTTAGCGATGATTGGTGGATTTATCGCACCATTATTTGCACCGCTCGGCTTTGGAACGTGGCAAGCTGCGGCATCCCTTTTAACAGGATTTTTAGCGAAAGAAGTTGTCGTTTCTACAATGGCAATTATTTATGCGGTTAAAGAAGATGTGCTTGGAAATGTAATGGGAGCACATTATACAGCATTATCAGCTTATTCATTTATGTTCTTTATTTTATTATATGTTCCGTGTTTAGCGACCGTAGCTGTTATTAAACGTGAAACAGGATCAGCGAAATGGACGATTTTTTCAGTCGTTTATCCACTCGTAGTTGCTTATGTATTAACGCTCATTATATACCAAGTTGGATCCTTACTCGGATTCTAGAAGGAGATGTATTGTGATGATGGTCAATATTATAATTGGAGCTATCATTTTTGGTTATGCAGCATATACGTTAGTTAATTTTGTAAAGAGAAGTAAAAAAGGAAAATGCGCGGCATGTTCTTTAAATAAGTCATGTCAGTCGCAAACTTGTAGCCCGGATATGGAGCAAATTGCTCATAATAAATAGAAAAAAGCTTTGCGAATTTCGCAAAGCTTTTTTGTTTTACTTTTTAATTTTTACAAGTTGAGAAGCTTCTACGCCTTTGTAACCAGGGAATTCTTTACTCGGGTCTTTATCAAATTTTAATACACCTACAGATTTTTCATCACCTTTTACATTGCTGTAAGTTGCGTCATCAACAATCGCATACATATCTGTATATGCACGGCCACTTCCGATAATTGTGTTGCCTTCATATTTTAATTTCGCTCCATCAAGTGTAGCATTTTCTACTTTCTCTTTTGCGAATAATACACCTTGTTCTGTTGTTACAGCTGGTAATTTATCAAGTGGTTTCGTGTTGTCTTTTTCATCAACTTTGCTAAGTAACTCTTTTTTCACTAGTTCTTCACCAGTTTTCTTATCCATTACAAGAACTTTTTTACCATCTAATGTTGTCATTTTCATTTTATAGAAGTCTTTTTCTTTCACTTCTTTTTTGTTTTTATCTGTAATTTGTTGAACTTGTTCTTCTGAGCCGTACAGTACAAAACCGTTCGCTTTCTCTCCTAATAAAGAACAACCTGATAATGCTCCAAATGAAATTGCTGCTGCTAATCCGATTCCTACTAATTTTTTCATGATGATTTCTCCTTTTATATGTTTTATAGTAAATACAATTTTTGTATTAGTGCTTACATGTGAAGAAGCTTGTTTGTTGCTTCTGGTATTAGTGTATAAGAAATATCGGAATGCAACTATCGAGTTAGCTTACAGTAACATTACACTTATGTAATTTAGTGAAATTGCACAAAAGTAAGTTAATTTCAAAGAGGGATAATGAGAATATATTAGAAATGCAATATTGTATATAGAATGTCATATTATAATGGATGTATTTTGGAAATAACATGTAAGGACATATTAGTTTTGTTATAATAAACACATAGGCTGTAAAAATGAATATTCTTTACTGTAAAGGGAGATTTTTCAGTTTTCCAAGTAGTGAATTTGAAATATGAGGTATATCATAGGAGGAATTTAGATGTCTGTATTTAAACGATTAAGAGATTTAACAATGTCGAATGTGTACTCGTTAATTGAAAAAGCGGAAGATCCAGTTAAGATGACGGATCAATATTTACGCGATATGCAAGCCGATGTACAAGAGGCTGAGAAAAGTGTAGCAGCTCAAATCGCACTTGAGAAGAAATTCAAAATATTATTTGAAGAGCAAGAAGCACTTGTGAAAAAACGTGAAGAGCAAGCTCATATGGCTGTTCAAGCTAATAACTTAGATCTTGCGCGTCGTGCATTAGAAGAAAAACAAAATGCAGAGCAAAAAATGAATGAGTATAAAACAAGCTATGAGCAAAATAAAGCTGCTGCTGATAACCTGCGCCTTAAGCTAGAAGAAATGCGCAAGCAATTAAATGAGCTGAAAAATAAACGTGAAACACTTGTAGCACGTGTAAATGCAGCGAAAGCACAGAAGAATATTAATCAGGCGATGTCTGGATTTGATTCAAATTCAGCAAAGGCTGGTTTAAGCCGTATGGAGGAGAAAGCTCTTCAATTAGAGGCTGAAGCGGAAGCAAGCGGTGAAGTTTATAAGAAAGAAAAGTCATTAGATGATGAATTCGCAAGCTTAAACAAAAATTCTGCTGTTGACGATGAATTAGCTCGTATTATGAAGCAGTATGAGAAATAATATAGAATAGAGACAAATGAACCGACATGTCTAAACAAATTCATGTCGGTTTTCTATTATATTTTTGAGGAGGTTTTGCAATGACATGGATGAATGTAGTTGCCATGCTTGTATGGACTGGAGCGAGTGCAGTACTTTTATTTGCAATTATGTGGGTTGATTCGATTTTTACAAAATACAATGATTTAAAAGAAATCAAAAATGGAAATACAGCTGTAACAACTCGTTTTATTATGAAATTATTTGCACAAGGGTACATTTTATCTCAATCGATAACGAAAGCAAATGATTTATGGCAAGCACTTCTTGCATCAGCAGTTTCTTTCGTTATTTTATTAGTGGTAGAAATGTTTATCGAATTCGTATTAAAGAAAATGTCTGGTCTTGATTTAGAAGAAGGTACGAAAGAAGGTAGCGTTGCACATGCGATGTTAGCCGGATCATTACATATTGTTGGTGCACTTATTTTAGGTGCTTGTTTATAAAGAGAAAAGGAGGGGTAGATTATGAGTTTATTTAAACGAATTAAAAATATAATGAAAAGCCCAGAGCCACCGAAGCCGGAAAAGAGTCTTTTAACGTTAGCTCCTGGTGATATGATTGAAGTTTCATTAGTCATGTACGAATTAACTGGGAAAACGAGTATGCATTCTCGCAAGGAAATTGTTTTAACACTGCAAGACGGGAAAGACATTCGTTATTTAAAAATTGAAGATCGTGAAAATACGTATTACAAATTATATACACCAATTGATGGTCGCTTAGATTCAATTGAGGAAATTCCGACGACAATTGAAATGGATGATACAGAGTACCATATGGAAGAACAATATAACGGACGTGTTGTTGTGATGGGGAAAACACCATTCTCAGCTTCAGAGGAACAGTACGTCTGGGAATTCCAATCAGATAATCGAAAATTATTGCGTATTGAATGGCAAAATGGTCGTACAATGATGTATGAGGGAGAAGCAATCATTCCTGCTGATGTACAAATTATAAGAGCAACGTAAGGGGGCGTAATCATGTCAAACCGATTGTTTACCATGATTAAATCGTTTGTGATCCCTATACTTGCTATCGTTACATTACTTGTTGTTGCTGGTTATGCCTTATCAGGTTGTCAAGGCGGGCAGACAAAGTCGATTCAAGACCGTTATCCGCTTGAGTCTGTCGCAAAGGAAGGTAAACAAGAATCTTACGTGTATAGGGCCGCCAATCGGTCAGTTCCTGAAGTCGCGAAGGAACTTATAGCCGAAAGGAAACCGAAACAAGCATCTAAAGAAGACGAAAATCAAATGTTTCTCGTTTATTCGGATAAAATGTATAACCTTCAAAAGGATAAAGAGAAACCATCTGATACGTTAATTGAAGTAAGTAATGAAGAATTTGTCCGTCAAAACTACCAACCGTCCTTCTTGCAAGGATATATTATGGGTAGCATATTAAACGATATATTCGGTTCACGAAAATCATCATATGGTGATTATCGAGGATATAATGACAGACAAAATCATAAACCAGTTATTCCAGAGAGACCACCTACGAAAGAAGAAAAGAAAACCCCACCTCCAATTACGAAGGAAGGGAAAGGGTCTATCATTAAGCGAGGCGATAATGTAGATTCGAAACCATCAGTAGGTGATAAGGGAAGTATTACTGAAAAAGGAAGTAATACGACGCCCCCACCCTCTACTGGAAGTAAGGGTAAAATTACAAAAACACCAGGTGGTTCAAGTGGATCAGATGTGAAGCCGAAATCATCTATTAAAACGCCGCCAAGAAATACATCTCCTCCGAAAACGAGGGTCGGTGGTTCAGGGAAAATTACGAAGAGAAGATAGTAGAGAGACCGAAAAGTGTAAGTTGCTTTTTGGTCTTTTTGTGGAAATTAATTCCTTATAACTGGTACAATTGAAGTATAAGGAGGGGATAGTATGACTACGTATAAAAGATTTAGTGTAATTATGTTCCTTGTATTATTCCTCAGCTTGTTTATTAGCACGACAATGAAATTTCATTTTGTAGTAGGTATTCTATGGATACTGTGTACATGCACTTTATTGTTGTATATCCCGCTGCGTTTTCAACATGAAGTGACGGCTTTTCAAAAGTATGTAGCGTGGATTAAACGTGGGAGTCAGTGGGGCGAGTAAAAATATATATACTTACTGAAAAAAACTGACAACGATAGCAACTTAATAATAAAAAGAGGGTGTGCCAAATTGTTGGCACACCCTCTTTTTCATAACGATTAATGAATATCACGTTTCTTGAAATTACCGCCTTTTACTTCTGCTACATCATAAACGGTAATAAAGGCATTAGGATCGATTTCATTAATAAGTTCTTTCATTTTACTTTCTTCTAAACGGTTAATTACGCAAGAAATTTCTTTGAATTTCTCTCTTGAATAACCACCGTATACTTCGTTATATGTTGCACTTCTGCCTAAACGATCGCGAATGGTTTCTACCATCAATTCAGGCTCTTTTGTGATGATTTTAAATGCTTTCGAACCACTTAAACCAACTTCAACGATATGAATCACTTTCGAAGCGATAAAGTAAGCAATTGCCGAAAGGATAGCTCCTTGAAGACCGAATACCGTTGATACGAAAATAAATACGAACATGTTTAAGAATAAAATAAGGTCACTCGTTCCAAATGGTAACTTACGAGAAAGCAATACAGCAAGCATATCGATTCCATCTAATGCCCCACCGTTACGTAATGCTAGTCCCATACCAAAACCGATGATAATACCACCAACAACTGTAACTAATAATGTATCGCCTTCAATAATAGCTGGTATTCCGTGCATGACAACGGTACCTATTGCTAATGAAGCAATTCCAATAATAGAATAAATCGCAAAGCTTTTACCGATTTGCTTATATCCTAACCAAACGAAAGGAATGTTAATAACTGCGATTAGAGCTCCTAATGGCAATCCAAATAATCTTGAACTAACGATACTTAAACCAGTTACACCACCGTCTGATACGTTATTTGGAATTAATACTGCTTCTAATCCGTACGCTGTGATAAATGCCCCAATAATAATCATCAAAGCTTTCGAAGCAATTTTTAGCTTATTGGGCTTGTTTTTGATAATTTTCTCCATGTAATTTCCTCGTTTCAAACTAGTTTCTTGTTTGTTACATAATTCACACCTAAATTTTATTTTAACATTTAATTTGAAAAATTTCTCCTTTAATGGATGTATGCAGGGAATATTATGACCATATTATTATTTAAAATACAACAGTAGAAGATTAGAGAGTGGTCATAATTTTAATATGAAAAAGTAGAATGAATAGTATGGATATATACATTTGGGGCACTAACCTTAGGGAGGGGATTCTGTGGGATACTGTACGAAATGTGGAAATGAAACGAAAGAAGGCAATAAATTTTGCGGACAGTGCGGGGAGAGTCTTAGCTATAAAACGGTAGAGGGAAGTTTTCCAAATAGCAGTTCTAATAGTAGTATAGAAGTTTTTTCTTTAGTTGGTTTCATCACTGGATTAATATCTTGGTTTATAAACTTATGGGGGCTTATTGGTAGTGTAGCTATCGTATTTTCTATATTGGGTTTAAACAAAAAAGTGACAGGTACGAGTAAAACATTTGCTATTGTTGGATTGGTTTCTGGAATAATTAATGTGTTGTATGCTGTTATGTTACTTATTTAAATCTAATGAACTGAAAGATATAAAAAAGGCCCCCCTTGTATAAAGCATTCAGGGGACCTTTTATTTAATAGCTATTAAGAAACAATAAAACTAAGGGCTGTTAGGAATAAAGCGAAACCTAAAATAGTTCCACATATTTTCATATGGCGCTTACGTCCCATTACGACAATCGCAACATATTCACGGATCATTGCATTAGGCCAGTAATAAAATGCAGTTTTTGATCCAATACCTTGGCTGTTAAGACCAGCTTGTCTTGCATATATACCAGCACGGAAAAGGTGGAAATTATTCGTTGTAAAAATACTTTTATATTTACCTTCTGGTTTTAAAGAATCCATAATTTCTTTAGAGAACAGCATATTTTGATATGTGTTTACAGAGCGATTTTCTTGCACTGTATGTTCAATCGGAATGCCTTTTTCAACAGCGTAATTTTGCATTGCTTCTGCCTCAGGAAGTCCTTCATCTGGACCTTGACCGCCAGAGAAAATAATTGTTGGTGGTGTATTCACAGCAGCTTGTTTCCAATAAAAGTCGATAGCTTTATTAATTCGGCTTGCAAGTAATGGTGGTACTTTATCATTAATTAAGCCGCTACCAAGAACGATAATGAAATCTTGATTACGTCTTGGTCTGTTGAATTGGTATAAAAAATATGCGCTTAAGAAGTTAGATAAGTGTATAAAGAAATAGAAGCTTATAAGAGAAATAGCTGCAAAAATAGGCTCTAAATGCGATGAGACCAAACTTGCTGGGTTTATGATAGGGAGTAACATAAAGAATAACATCCCTAAAGCAGCAAGGAGTGTTAAACAGTTAGTGAACCGTCTTCCTTCTCGCTTCATTAAAATTCTAGCATTAAGAAATAGCCCAAACATTAAAGCAACAATACCGAAAGGAAGCATAATAAGAAGTGCTAAAATAGGTAAAATTATAATATAGCGTAGGACATCACTACTTGAATTTACAGATATAATCACACAAAAAAGAAGGAAAAAACAGACAAAGGAATTAAATAAAAAGCCGTTTATTATTTTTCGCGGATCTTGTAAATAGGAAATAAGAAAAATAATAAATAGTATAAGAGGAATAATTCCGAAATACATCATAAATATAGTACACCTCAATTTGTATAAGAATTTGACATACCTTTTATATTACATGATTTTATAAGTAAAAATGAAAGAAAAAATGATTTTGAATTTTCTCAATAAAATATATAGATACGTATGTTACAATATATTCAAAGCGATATATTAAAAGTAAAATGGTTGAAAAGGCACTCAGTAGAGTGCTTTTTCTTTTTGTATGCAATTGTGCATATTATATTTTTTTTCAAATGAAGAGGATTACAATATAAGTTGTAGACAGACTTTATAAAGCAGAATTTCATACAAACATTTCCCTCTACTTTTTGTATCTAACAATCGTATAACAATAAATAATTCTGTTTTATAGTGTCTGTTTTTGAAAGGTGGCTTCTTTGAAGGCACCTTTTTTTTATTAGTATAGATAGTTTTCACTGTTAGCATAGTGTAAACTATCTATACTAAACATTAGCAATCTTCCGTATAAATATTATCAATTTACTATATATTCCAGTGGTGTTAACCTACATATGAAAGGCTTTCTTTTTCAAAATATTACCCCTAATAAAATTTTGAAGAAGTCAACTGTCTCCAAACTTGTCTTTATGCTTAAAGAAAAAGCACTCAATTTGAGTGCTTTTTCTTATTGAAACATGCTATTTTTCTAGGCGATTTTCATAAAATAAAAGTAAAGAAATGAAAGTGGGTGACAAAATGCCGGCAGTTGTGGAAGGTGTTATTATTGAAAACTGCAATGGAACAATTAATGTAGGTGACAAATATAACGTACAGCCGATTGAAAAGACGAAGGCTTATAATGGATCGGGATCTTCAAATACAGGAATGAAAGTACAAACGTTTAGCGGGATTAGTACAGCTGATGTATGGGATAATGATGCGAATGATCAGGGGATACAGTTTACTTTATAGTACAGTATGTAAAATTGCATAAAATGATGAAGTTGCCCTATGATACAATCTAGCTGTGAGCTGTTAATGATTCTTCTATAGTGTAGTTGTTAGATTAGAAATATAACATCTTATCGAAAATCATACGTACAAAAAAAGACACTTCAAACGAAGTGTCTTTTTTATTTTAGTGATATCCTTTAGCAGAGTCTTTATGAATTTTATTTTTAAAGATACTGTAGCTCCAAAGCTGATATCCAATAACAATTGGTACCATGACCATTGCAACGAAGAACATAATTTTTAAGTTTAATTGACTACCGGCTGCGTTGTATAACGTTGTACTGTATGCATCGTTAATACGAGATGGTAACATTCTTGGGAACATACCTGCAAAGCCAGTTGTCATAAACATTGCGATTGTTAGGCAAACGAATGTGAAGGCAAGGCCAATTTTATGTTTGTACACCATAATAAGTGCGAGTACACTCATTAGCATTGCAAGTACTGGAAGAATGAATAGTACCGGATATTCCGTAAAGTTTTGGAATAAGTTTGTCCGATTAGCAGTTGCTACATAGAAGATAGCTAAAATAATAGCTGCTGCCATTGAAAATGGTCTTGCGATTTTATAAGCACGGTCGGATACTTCACCAGTCGTTTTAATCATGACCCAAAGGGCACCGGATACGACAAATATAGCAGTGAAGAACAACCCTCCTAAAATACCGTAATGGTTTAGTAAGCTAAGTAAATTTCCTTCATAGCCATTTTTTCCGATTTGTAGTCCGTAATAAAGATTAGCGAACGTAACACCGAATAGGAAAGCAATTAAAAAACTGCCAATTGCAAATGCCCATTTACAAGTTTTTTGCCAAATCGGTGAATCATCTTTATGCATGAATTCCAGTCCAGCGGCACGAGCAAACAGTGCAAGTAATACTAAGAATAACGGTGTATATAGATAACTAAACATATTTGCATATGTGACTGGGAAGGCAGCAAATGTTGCGCCACCAGCTGTAATTAACCATACTTCATTACCGCCCCAGAATGGGCCAATTGCTTCTTGTAATTGATTTCGTTCTTGTCGATCTTTCGTAACGAAAGGAAAGATCATTCCGTTACCAAGTGCATACCCGTCAAGAATGAAGTAAACTGTCCAAATCACGCCCCATAAACCAAACCAGATGATTGCAAGCATATCATGAGACATGGGCCACACCTCCCTCAGTAGCAGGTTCTTCTAATGCTGCAGGTCCTTTTTTCGCGAACTTCAGCATTAAGTATACGTCTGCGATTAAAAGTAAAGTGTAGAACAAAATTAAACTAATTAATGAGAACCAAATTTGCGGGACAGATATAGGTGATACAGATTCTGCTGTACGCATTAGTTTATATACTGTCCAAGGTTGGCGACCTACTTCAGCGACAATCCATCCTGCGTTAATCGCGATATAAGGAAGTAAGACAGACCATATTGTAATTTTTAAATAACGTTTTGAGTTTTCTAGTTTTCCTTTTCGGTTTAAATAGAAGCCATACCAAGTTAATGCCATAAAGAACATACCAAGTGCAACCATTAAGCGGAAGCTATAATACACGAGGTTAACATTTGGACGTTCATCTTTCGGAATATCTTTTAAACCAACAATTTCGCCATCAAATGAGTTTGTATAGAAGAAGCTTCCGAGTTTTGGAATCGTAAGGAATTCAAAGTTTTTCTCATTTTTCACATCAGGAATTTGAACAATTGAGAAGCCTTGTCCTTTTCCAGTTTCCCAAACTGCTTCCATCGCAGCTCCTTTTGCTGGTTGATATTTAGCTGCTGATACACCAGATTGATGTCCCATAAACGGTGTAATTGTTGCGGCGAATAAGCCTAACATTAAACCAAACTTAAATGATTTTTTGAAGAATTCCACTTCATTTTTACGTAATAAGTGATAGGCACTAATTGCCATAACGAAGAAAGCACCTACGATATAACAACCAATGACAGTATGGAAGAACATATTCCAAGCATATGGATTTGTAACGAGTGCCCAGAAATCATTTAATTCAGCGCGGCCATTACGTACTACGTAGCCAACAGGGTTTTGCATAAATCCGTTTGCTGTAATAATCCAAAGTGCGGAAATGTTTGTTCCAAGTGCAACCATCCACATACAGAAGGCACGGAACTTTGGTGAAATTTTGTCTTTACCGAATAACCATATTCCCATGAAAGTAGATTCTAAGAAGAAGGCAACGAGTGCTTCGATTGCGAGAGGTGATCCGAAAATATCTCCCATATATTTGGAGTACTCAGACCAGTTCGTTCCAAATTGGAATTCCATCGTAATCCCAGTTATAATCCCCATTACGAAGTTAATTGTAAATAATTTACCCCAGAAATTTGCCATTTTACGGTATGTTGGATTCAATGTGCGGGCGTATTGAGTTTCCATACATGCTACTAAAATGACAAGTCCGATTGTCAAAGGTACAAATAAAAAGTGATAAAAAATAGTAATTGCAAATTGAAAACGACTCAGTAACAGAACGTCGGACATAATAAATATTCACTCCTTTTTTACATTATCTACAATCAGTTTATAGTGAAAAAACGTTTAAAGTATGTGAGACTTGTTACAAAGCTGTGTGTATATTTTGAAAGAATTATGTCGATTATCTGAAAATATCTTATTTTTACTATAAAGCGATATCCTTTTTGAGTTTTTCATATTTTGGTACACTATATAAGTAATGTAAATGAGAGAAAAGAGGGTTTTTTACTATGAAGTCATTAGAAGAGATTTTACAATACAATGAAAAATTTGTTGAAGAGAAAAGATACGAAGAGTATGAAACGGGAAAATTCCCGAATAAAAAAATGGTAATTATCTCTTGTATGGATACTCGTCTTGTTGAATTATTACCAAAAGCAATGAATATGCGTAACGGTGATGTGAAAATTATTAAAGTAGCAGGAGCTGTTATCTCACATCCATTCGGAAGTATTATGCGTAGTATTTTAGTTGCTGTATATGAACTTGGTGCTGATGAAGTTTGTGTAGTTGGTCACCACGATTGCGGTATGGCAAAAATTCAAGCAAGCAGTACAATTGAGAAGATGAAAGAGCGGGGTATAACAAATGAGAAATTAGATACACTCCGTTATTCTGGAATCGATTTAGAAAGATTCCTACAAGGGTTCTCTAGTGTAGAAGAAAGTGTAGAACATAGCGTATCGATACTTCGCAACCATCCATTACTTCCAGAAGAAGTACCTGTTCACGGTCTTGTTATAGATCCTGATACAGGAAAATTAGATTTAGTTGTGAATGGTTACGACAATTAAGAATTTACTTTGTCATCCTTTTTATCTGGGACAGGATCAAATCCTCCCGGGTGGAAAGGGTGACATTTTAATATACGCTTACAAGTAAGCCAAAAGCCTTTGAGGGCACCATGTTTTTGAAACGCCTCTAATCCGTAATGAGAACAAGTCGGATAAAAGCGGCAAGTTGGTGGTGTCATCGGAGAAATGAACTTTTGATAAAAGCGTATAATCCCAATAAAAATCTGTTTCATAATGATCTCCTTTTCAGCATAGTCTTAAAGTATTATAGCACGACTGTACATAATACTTTACTAATGTGCATTTCCGTTATATCATATTGGATATGACGGAATTAAATTAAAAGCGGGAGAGATGTTGTATGCCATCAGTAGAAAGCTTTGAATTAGATCATACGATTGTAAAGGCACCTTATGTAAGACATTGCGGAGTTCACAATGTAGGTAGTGACGGTATTGTAAATAAATTCGATATTCGTTTTTGCCAACCGAATAAACAAGCAATGAAACCAGATGTTATTCATACGTTAGAACATTTATTAGCATTTAATTTACGTAAATATATTGATCGTTATCCGCATTTTGATATTATCGATATTTCACCGATGGGCTGCCAAACAGGATATTATCTTGTAGTAAGCGGAACACCGACAGTACGAGAAATCATTGATTTATTAGAACTAACATTAAAAGATGCGGTTCAAATTACAGAAATTCCAGCTGCAAATGAAACACAATGTGGTCAAGCGAAGCTTCACGACTTAGAAGGAGCACAACGCTTAATGAACTTCTGGTTAAGCCAAGATAAAGATGAACTTGAGAAAGTGTTTGGATAAAATAAAAAACTGCCTGTGAAAGGGCAGTTTTTTATTTTATTAAGAGCGAACATGTTCTTTTTTTATGAAAGTATACTAGACACTCCAACATATAAAACAAAGGCAGAACAGAGAAAATAAACAAATGCTTTCGTTTTTTGCTGCTTCTTTATTTCATCGATTCCAAAAAGGATACACATAATACTTAAAAGGATAAACACGTAAGGTAAAAGAATAGTGAAGTTTGCAAAGAAGCTAAATAGGGCGAGAGAAAGAGCGATAGTGGCGATTATAATTTGAATGTTTTTTAACATGGAATCCCCCTTAAGTAGAAAGAAATAGTTACTGAGAGAAAATAATTATAAATGCTAAATTGGTCAAAATTTCATTCTACATATAACGAAAGTAGTTTGATATTAAAAAGAAGAATATGAGACTGGAAACGAAAAAATACGGGATACTCATTGATTTTCGTCCGGATTTCAATTCATTAATTCCTAGAAGAATAAAGAAACAACTGAGAATAAATTGTACGTATGGGAGAAGTGAAAAATTATCGGTAACATGGATATAAGTGCTTAGAATGAGTAAGAGAAGCATGAGAAATGCTAAAAAACTCCGTAATATAGTTAGAGTTAGCATTGTATAGCCTCCTTTAGACCATTTATCGGAATATTTCTGTGAAACCAATAAATAAAGCAGCGGCTCCTGCTAGTAGAGCGAGCACACTACCTCCTGTTTGCCTTTTTAATATTTCCTCTAAACTTATGGTGAGGGCCATAACTCCTAAAGAGATAAACATATACGGCATTATTTCTCTATTACTAGTAAAAAATCCATAGATTGCTATAGATAAAGCAATAAGTGATAAAGTAATCCGTACTCCTTTTAGCATGCATGTACCTCCTTTTATTTGATATAGCTAATGATGAGAACAATCCAAATGAAAGCACCGGCAATAATACAAATAAATCCAGTTGCTGCCTCCTTTTTCTTTATTTGTTCAAATGCGATGAGAAACATTAAAGCCCCTAATAGAAATTGTGAAAGAGGTAAAAAATTATTTTGACCTGTATATAATCCAATTGCCGACATAACGATCACAGTGAGTGCTACTATGATGCGAAGTATACGAAGCATATTAGGAATTCTCCTTATTCTTTTTTGTATAAGGATTGTCTTCTAGTTTATCGACGGAATGTTTATAAGCATAGCCTTTATTAATTGTCATGATGGAGAGTACGAGGATGATTAGGACGATGATAATACCGATAATTAATATTTTGAACATAAAATCCCTCCTTTTCTTTATTTTACATAATTTTGTAATTAATGAAAACAATAGAAAATAAAAGGATGAAAGAAGGGTGTTACATGGAGACGAAAAAAACATATTATATATCAATAGGAAATGGTCAAATTTCACAAGTGAAGACGGCGGATACGTATAATTTTGAGATTTCCGCAAATGATGAGGAAATTACGGAATTAAGAGAGCACTTTGATCAAGCATATGTAGAAGATTTAGGGTCATTTGTACGCTCCCACGTTCCATTTGTTGAGTATCATCACGATTCAAATAATGAACGATATGATGAACAACTACAAAAAGCATATAAAATGATTTACGATTTAGGAAATCATGAGACGAAAGAATTAGTCGCACAAATGGGAATAATCAATGGATTGTAATTGGATAATATTATGCAGAAAAGCGAGAATATGCTACAATTTGTGGTAGGAAAAACTTGTAACCATCAATAGGGGAGTAATGGCATGTACAAATTTAAAGATTATTACCACAACACTGTACAATTATCGTTTGAACGTTATCCATTTTCTCCTGAGCCAAAGCATGTTTGGGTTGTATGCCGGTACGGGGATCAATGGTTATTAACACATCATTTACGTCGCGGTCTTGAATTTCCAGGTGGTAAAGTAGAAATAGGGGAAACACCGGAAGAAGCGGCAGTTCGAGAGGTTCATGAAGAAACCGGCGGCATAGTTTCTGATTTAACTTACTTAGGACAATACAAAGTATCTGGAAAAGACAAAATAATCATTAAAAACATTTATTTTGCAACAATTAGTGCGGTAGAAGAACATACGCATTACGAAGAAACGAAAGGGTCTGTTTTATTAAAAGACATTCCTGACAACATTAAAACGAATAGAAAATTTAGCTTTATAATGCGCGATGACGTATTAGCGCGTACGATGAAACATATAGAAGAAATCGGCTGTTTTACGAAGTAAAGTGGCCGGTTTCTTTTTTTTGTATGTAAGAATAAATGTAAATATATCTTCACATTATTTTAGGTATATTATACAATTTTGTAAAGATATATTTACATTTTAGGAGGGGGAAGATGGATAAAAGAAAAGAAACGACTGTTACTGTTTCGATGGTTAAATTAAACTTTTCTTTATTTTTTATAATAATTGCTTTGTCGTTTGGAATTGGTTATTTGCATATATTTCTTTCAGGTGGGGTTCAAGTTGAAGTTACATTATTAACGATGTTTCTTTTTATTATCGCAATGATTGTTCTCGTTTGTATTCATGAAGCGATACATTTAATTGGCTTTCGCTATATCGGAGGTGTTCCGTGGAGTGAACTAAAATGGGGCGTTAATTGGAAATTAGGTGTTGCATATGCTCATTCTAAACAGGCGGTTACAGTAAAGCAAATGAAGAAAGTGTTAATGCTTCCGTTTTTACCAACTGGAATTTTGCCAATTGTATTGGGATTAGCTATGAATCTGGAGCCACTCTCATTTTTAGGAATTCTACTAACAGCAGGTTGTATCGGTGACATTGCCGTATATCAAAAAGTTTCAAAGTTTCCAGATGATGCGCTAGTAAAAGATCATCCGAGTAAACCGCAGTTTACAGTGTATGAATAATAAGAGGAGGCGTTTGTGAAAAACGCCTCCTCTTATTATTGTTACTTTTGGTTGGTGAATTGATATATTGTGAAAATCGCTGATATAATTTATTTGTTATTATTGTGTTGATACCTCCACCTCTAAAAACGAAAGCACCCCCAACAAATCATCTACGATACGTGAATGCTTAAAATCACCCCAAAACGAATCTTTTTTCCAAACACCAAGAATCCCTACTTGTTCAGAACCAAGCACATCGTTTTCTGGATGATCTCCAACATAAAGACATTCTTCTGCCTTAACATCTAGTCTTTGCAAAGCACGTTCGAAAATTTCAGGGTGAGGTTTTTTAATTCCTTCAGCTTCTGAAACGAGAATGGTGTTTGTATACGTATGTATATGTAGTGCTCGAAGGTTGCTCATCTGAAATTCAGTAAAACCATTTGTGATAATACCAATTTTAATGTTTCGCTGTTTTAACTGTTGAAGTAGTTCATGCGTGTTTTTGAAAGGAATACAATGATGTTGGAAGTTTGTAATATAGTCGTGTAGCAGTTGCTCTTGCGTTAAAGTAGTAATGTTGTATTCGGAAAGGAGAGTAGCATATACTTTATCCTTCCACGTATAGCCATTATTATCGAGTTCAAGAAATCGAGAACAATACTCCGATTTTTCTATGCCCATCAAATGTGAGGCAAAGCGATTATATTGCTCACAAATAAATCGTTCTAAAGATTGGCGCCGATCTAATAGTGTTCCATCTAAGTCGAATAAGATTGCACGAATCATGGGAAACCCCCTTGCAGTTTTTATAATTAATTATCGCATATTCGTAAAAAAATGATTATGATATTTTGTAGAATGGAATAATGGGGGATTGTATGAAGAAACTGTATGGCAAGTTAGTGTGTTGTATTATAGCAAGCAGTTTAGTTGCAGGATGCGATAGTGCTATCGAGGTTACGAAAGAAAAAGAAATTTGTAAAACAGAAGAAGAGTGCACGCAAATAGGAGATAAAACATTACAAAAAGTATATAAAAAGATAGAGGGACTTTCAGAACTTGAAAAAGTAGAGGATTATGACATAGGAGAGTATGAAAGTATGAATATGAAAGAGGCGGAACAGAAAAAAGAAGAGGATGACAATTATTTCTTTTTAGCTTCTTATTATATCGATGGTGATGGAATTGTAGATCCTTATTTTGAGAAATTGGATCGTAAGAGGTTGAATAAAGCTTTTGCAGATGACGAAGTAGCAAAAGATGATTTGTTAAGCCAACGGCAAGATAGAGAGTATCATGAAACTTTATGGGACATGTATCGCACTCTCATTCCAGTGAAATATCGTGAGAATATAACAGGGTTTGATCTAATAACGGATGGTTATGATGGCGTTGTTGCTCATGTCATGCCAAGTATGGATGACCCGAGAGATTGGTTGCTTAGTTTAGACGTGCTCGATTCTGGGGTGAATATAGATGAAGTGATGAAAACATTAATTCATGAAACGGCTCACGTATTAACGATTGGGCATAAACAAGTACCAGTGGATAGGAAATATTTAGAGGCGTTTGATGAAGAGAAAGACATTTCATCATATCGAAATAAATGTAAAACGGTGTTCTTGAAAAATGGATGTGCGAGAAAAACTTCGTATATTAACCAATTTTATAATGAATTTTGGAAACCAATTGAGCAAGAGTGGACAGAAAAGAAAGTAGAAGAAAGTGAAGAGGCACAAATTAAATTTTATAAAGAAAAGCATGATGAGTTTGTATCGTTGTATGGAACAACAAATGTAACGGAAGATATCGCAGATACATTTACAGCGTTCATTTTACAAGATTCAAAAAAAATGAAAGAAGGAACAGAGTTAAAATATAAGAAAATTGCTTTCTTCTATCAGTTCCCTGAGCTTGTAAAAATGAGAGCGGAAGTGCTGTCAGGATTATATGATGTTTCGAAAACGATAGAACAACAAAGTGGAGACTAATGTGAGTTATGCGTTCGATATAGTTTCGTTAAAGTAAAGCGTGAAGAATTTTTAATTCTTTGCGTTTTTTTATGTTGATAAAATTGAAAATTCTGTATTTTTATTTAAAAGAAGAAGGAACTGGCGGTATAAAATAGAATTAGTATAAAAATGTCACAATTTAGACACAATTATAATGCGCGTGTTGTAGGGACTATAAGTTTACTCTCGAGGAGGTAATGAAACGTATGAAAACGATTCTTGCTGTTGCTGGTCTCATTTGGGTAATGTCTCACGGTTTTCCGATTTTTGAAGGGGAGCAAATTCGTAGTGCTTTGAATGAAAAGTTTAATGATTATCATGTGATAGATCGAAAAGATAATGTCGTTACAGTACGTGTGAAAGACTGTTTCCATACAGTTACGGTTGCGGATGGAAACATTACAAATGAAACGAAAATGTGTGATAAAAGGTAAAAGAAAGAAGCTGACTATAGCGCACTGTTTTGAGTCAGCTTCTTTTTCTTTTTCCAATTAGAATTTTTTCAAATGCCTCAACAAATACATACATAAGAGTTGCAAGAACACATGTGAGTAGTACGCTAAGTAAGACGAGTGTGAAGTTAAAGACTTGGAATCCGTAGCTAATCAAGTAGCCAAGTCCTTGTTTGGAAACGAGAAGTTCTCCGAAAATAACACCGACCCAGGATAAACCAACGTTTACTTTTAACGTTGAGATAATTGCTGGAAAGGATGCAGGGAGAACGACTTGCTTATAACATTGCCATTTATTTGCACCAAATGTGTCCATCACTTTTATATAGTTAGAATCGACTTCTTGAAATGCACTGTAAATAACGAGAATGGTAATGATGATGGAAATGATTACTCCCATTGCGATAGAAGATGAAATGTTTGGACCGAAAATAACGATGATGATTGGACCGAGTGCAACTTTTGGCATTGCATTTAGGACGACGAGATAAGGATCAAGTACGCGGGCTAGAAGTGGCATCCACCAAAGGAACGTGGCAATAATAGCACCAAGTACTGTTCCGAGAATGAAGCCTACTCCTGTTTCCAGTAATGTCGTCCATATGTGGACCCAAAGTGAACCGTCGATCCATTTCGTTAAGAAGAGATCCCAAATACTCGAAGGAGAGCTAAAGAGTAAAGGATCAATCCATTCTTTTTTGCTAGCTATTTCCCATAGTGCAAAGAAAAGAATAAGTAATAAAAGTTGTAGCGAGCGAGCAATCCAAGCGCGTCTGCGTTCGTTCTTTCGAAATTGTTCATGTAGTTGTTTTATATTATCCAAGTCGTTCCAGCTCCTTCCATATATCTTGAAAGAGGGCTGGGAAATCGTAGTGATGGCGTGCTTCTAACGGTGATAAAGAACGGATACTTTCCGGGACGATAAAGGTTTTTGCGATTTTTCCGGGATTCGCTTGCAGTAAATAAATACGATCACTCATCGCAATCGCTTCTTCAATATCGTGAGTAACAAGTAGTGATGTTTTCTTATATTTATTTAGTAAGTTGAAAACGAGTTCTTCTAGTTTTAACTTCGTTTGATAATCGAGTGCGGAGAATGGTTCATCTAGTAATAAAATTTTCGGATCAGTCGCTAATGTTCGAACGAGAGCGGCACGTTGACGCATACCGCCGGATAGTTCACGAGGATATTGTTCTTCTACACCATGCAGACCGACTTGTTTTAAAAGATTTAAAGTATGTTCTTTCATCTGCTCATCATAAATCTTTCGAATATGAAGTCCAAGCATAATATTTTCTTCAATCGTTTTCCAAGGGAATAAGTAATCTTGTTGCAACATATATCCCATAGATGATGTTTTCGTTGTAATCGGTTCACCATCTAAAAAGACGATACCGTCAATTGGATCAAGTAGTCCAGCAATGATTGAGAGGAGCGTTGTTTTACCACAACCACTTGGACCGAGTATAGAAATAAATTCGCCTTCTTCCACTTGTAAGCTCATATCTTCGAGAATAAGTTTGGCATTCTCTTTTGCAAAAAAACAGTGAGAAACGTTACGTATTTGCAAAAAACTCATACACTTCGCCTCTATTTCTTAATAACGCTTTCGGCAATTTTTGTATTGACGAGCGCTTCATGTGGGACTTCTTTTTGTAATTCACCAGCGTCTTTCATAATAGTTTGGAGCTGTTTCCATTCTTCTGCATCTAATAGTGGATTTGTCGCATAAGAATGTTGCTTTTTATACCGTTCAATTACTTTTACTGTAATGTCTTTTGAAGTGTCTTTAAATAGCGGGGAAACAGTATCAGCAATCTCTTCTGGACTATGTGTATCAACCCATTGCTGTGCTTTATAGAGAGCACGTGTGAACTTTTCAGCTGCAGCTTTATCTTTCTTTAAGAAACTTTCTTTTGCCATGAACGTTGTATAAGGAACAGTACCAGATTCATTTCCGAATGAAGCGACGATATAACCTTTACCTTCTTTCTCAAGTATACTTGCAGTCGGTTCAAAGAGCTGTACAAACTCTCCAGTACCAGATGCGAAGGCATTTGCAATATTAGCAAACTCGATATTTTGAATTAAGTTTGTATCTTTATGAGGGTCAATGCCATTTTTCTTTAAAACGTATTCTCCAACCATTTGCGGCATGCCGCCTTTACGCTGTCCTAAAAATGTAACACCTTTTACGTCATTCCAATTAAAAGAGTCTAGTTTTTTACGTGAAACTAAAAATGTCCCATCTGTTTGTGTAAGCTGTGCAAAATTAATGACAGGGTCTTTCGCTCCTTGTTGATGAACGTAAATAGACGTTTCAGAACCGACGAGAGCAATATCAATTCCGCCAGATAATAGGGCGGTCATCGTTTTATCGCCACCAGCTGTTGTTTGTAGGTCAATATTTAGTCCTTCATCTTTAAAAAATCCTTTTTCAATCCCAACATATAATGGGGCATAGAAGAGAGAATGGGTAACTTCGCCGACGCGAATGTTTTGAGTTTGTTCTTTCGTACCTTCTTTTTTACTACTACAAGCAGCAAAAGTAAAAACAGCTAGTAACATGATGCAAAAAATCGCGATTAATTTTTTCACTATATAACACCTCCTAGAAGTCACTCTACAAGCATGATATGTAGGTAATTGCCCATATGTGAGTGTAGATAGCAGGAATTTTTTGGGTGATAAAGAAGTACAAATATAAGGGGTGATAAAATGGAGTACGAATACGATGATAGCGTACATTTACATCTTGATTATTTCGGGACAGAATGTGATATGGAATCGATTGCTTATAAGAGGAAGAATGAAGACGTATGGGATGTGTATTTTAATTTTGGAGTATACGGTATTCAGAAAGACGATGTAGAGTTAGGAAGATTTATGGACGGATATGCTGGTCATTACGTTTTTTCTGTACATGCTCGCGATCTTAGCTGGGAATTTGGAAGTGCCCAGTTTGAAGAGTGGGTTTTGAAAAATCGGATAGTAGAAAAAACGCTACAAAAATAGGAGGAATTTTGTGATTGGATTTCTCATCTTATTATTTATTTTTGTGGCCGGATTTTTAATCATGCAAATGCTTATTTACCGATTTGCAAAGAAAAACATCCATAAATATACAAAAATAAAATGGTTTCATATGTGGCTACATATGAATATGAAAAAAGGTCCGAGATTAGATTTTTTTGATTTTGTAATTATAGTACTCGTATGTATCGTATGGAAAATATGGCTGCTTCCTTTTATATAATACACATGCTAATCATTTTCTCTTTTCGTTATAGTAATAGTTGTAAAAAACTTGCATTTATACGTAAAACAGTGAGTGGTGTTGTGAAAGATATTTTGACAAATACAGACACACATACATACGGAATTAAAGTGTGATTACAGAATGGACAAATTGGCCGTGTGTAAAGTGTGGGGGAATAAGAAAGAGGTCGTCCAACGGTGGACGACCTCTTTCTTATTATGCTTGATTAGTGCGGAAGAATGGAAGCTTCTGCACAATGTGAATTAATCCGTATGCAAGAATTAAGCACATAAGAGGATTAATGAAAAATCCATAGCGATTAATTGCTAAGAATAAGTTTGAGAAGATAATGTAAATAATTGAACTTGCTACTAGCATCATAACGCGTTTATGTTTAAATGAATTTAGCATGAAGCAGAAGCTGCTCAAGAATGTACCGATGATAAACACTCTATGACATAGTTGCATAAAGTTGTGAATACGATATTGGTCTACAGCAGGAGCTGTTTTGAATAATTCAATTGTTTTACCGACAGTGAACCAAGAGAACCAATAAGTGAAGTCCGTCTTAAATCCGTTCTTAATTAATTCTTTTGCGTATGCACCTTTGTCATCTAAGCCTTTAGCTCTCATTTCATTTACTATATTTTCATATCCAATTTTATTAAATGGATCTGCACCGGCAATTAGTGGATCTGCACCTTGGGTTGAGAATAAAATAAATTGGTTGAGTGCTAAGTAGTTACGAACAACCCATGCGCCAATAATAAAGAAAGGTCCGATAAACCATAACAATCCGATTCGAATGGATTCTTTAAATCCATATGTAAATAACACAACAAGAACAGGAATGAGCATCATTGGAGCTGGATTTGGACGGAACATAAGTAAAATTGAAACGACAATTCCAAACCATATATGGAATTTCACTTTATTGTATTTCCATGCGAGAACAAATACATATACACATAACGCCAATAAGAATATGGATGGAACTTCTGTTAGCAATGTACGGAAGTATGTATAGTTACTTGGATAAATAGCATATAAAATACTTGCAACAATTCCATAAATGTTTTTTTCGAACAATTCTTTTCCTATTAAGAATACTAATAGCACTGTGCAAAGGTTCATGATCATGTTAATAACAGTTGCTACGTAATAGTAAGGAATTGATGTAATATCAGAAATAATCATAGCGCCAGCTAATAGTAATGGCTGACCTGGTGTAATATATGCATTTTTCCCTGGAACTTCACTAGGTTCTAAATACACATAACCAAATACACCATGTTTTAATAGTTGTTCAGCTGTTAACGAATAGTTAAAGGCATCATTTGCACCATATGTTACTTTGACTAACTCTCCATCTAATCCTGGCTGTTTTACTAAACAAAAAACGTGCAACAGGAAAGAAAGCGCCAAAATTGCATATACCGCTTTAGGCAAACTCTTAAACTTAGTAAGCAAAAATGAGCAACTCCTTTTTTATTAATTCTTTCGTATTTTTATGTGAAATCTTTAATAGTATTAAGGATTTCCAAAACATAGTTATTATATCATAAAGTGGAATGCTGAAATTAAGTTTTTCAAGAATGAGTAATTTGTATGCCATAATTTAACGGTTGATTAAGGGAATATTAAGACAAAACATTTATGATAGAAGCAAGTATGCAGACGAAATATGTAATATATGTTATTTTAATAGAAATAGTTCTTTCGATGCGGGGGAAATTAAGACATAGAAACGAGGGAATGAATTGAAGTATGGTTCTACACTTTTTCATCTTCCAAAAAGAAATATATTAATTTCTAGCATTATAAGTAGTATGGTGACTTTATTTGTAATAACTATGCTGTTTATGATTTTAAAGGTTTTTAATTTAGACATGATGAAAGATCATTTAAATCAAAAGTTTGTTTTAAGTGTTATGATGATTTTCATATGGGGCATAACGTTTTATATTACGCATTTCAATAAAAAAGAGATGTCTATACTTAGAGCATCCCTGCGAGTGCATTTTATATTACTTTTACTAGCTCATACAGTGGCGTTATTTTATATTGTCATGCAAGTTAATATGATTTTCATAGAGGCAATGAATTGGATTTACTTTTATAATATGCAGTTTATATTAAGTTTTGTAGTAATTTATGCAATATATATTCTTGTATATAATTTAATAGGTAAGGTTTTTCTAAGTATGGTTTTAACGAGCTGTACGTTAGTCATTTTAGGTATTGTGAATTATTTAAAGCTTATTTTCAGAGGCGATCCGCTATATCCTTCTGATTTCACACAAATTACGCATATGCAATCTGTTATACCGATGGTGATGGACTATTTTAGTTGGAGTTATATTTTTATCATTATCGTAAGTATCGTAGCTTGTATTGTAGCAGGGATATATATGAGAAGGTATATTCAAAATGTAAAGATTCATCTAGGAATAAGAGCCTTATTAGTAGTAGGATCTATTTTTGTTCTATATGCGTATGGTAATTTTGCGAATACATTTATGAATAAAGTATTTCAAAAATCAGGTGTAGATTTTGTTTTGTGGAATCAAAATGAGAACTATGCTTCAAATGGTTTTGTACTTGGGTTTATTAGCAATTTAGATACAACAGTTATGGAAAAACCAAAAAATTATTCTAAAGAAAATATGCTTCAAATAGCAAACGATATAAAAAAACAATATAGTGGAAATATAGGGAGCCAAAAGAAAAAAGAGAAACCGAATATTATTTTTGTAATGAGTGAATCGTTTTGGGATCCGACGAAAGTAACTAACCTTTCTTTTAGTGAAGATCCTGTACCAAATTTACATCATTATATAGAAAACTTTCCTGGTGGACAAACTATTTCTCCTACATTTGGGGGAAATACGGCGAACGTTGAATTTGAGGCATTAACAAGTTATTCAATGAGTTTGTTAAAGCCAGGTTCTATACCATATCAGCAGGTTATTACAAATAAGAAAGAAATTCCATCAATCCCTACGGCGTTGAAAAAAGAAGGTTATTATACAAGTGCAATTCATTCATTTGGTCGCACATTCTTTAAACGTGACGATGTATATAAGGTGTTAGGATTTGATAAGTTTAATGCAGAGGACACGATGGAAAATGTGGATATTGATGGAGATTATATTAGTGATTTAGCGATGAGTAAAGAGATAATTGCTGAGTTAGAGGAACAAAAACAGCCAACATTTATTCATGCAGTTACGATGCAAAATCATTTTCCATTTACAGAAGGCCGATTTGGTGAAAACCTAATAGAAATTAGCGGTCTAGAAAATGAAGAATCAAAGGGAGAATTAGAGACGTATACAGAAGGATTAAGACGTTCAGATGAGGCCTTTCAATATTTAATAGAGCAACTAGATAATTTAGATAGACCTACATTATTAGTATTCTTTGGAGATCATCTTCCATCATTAGGAACAAATAAATCTTTTTATAAAGAAAATGGGTATATAACGAATGAAAAAACACCGAGCGAACGTTTAGCGATGGCGCAAACTCCGTTATTAATGTATGCAAACTTTGATATGCCAAATGATAATTTAGGTTTAGTAAGCCCAATTCATTTTTCTAATCTTATTTTTGATTATGCAGGATTAAATAAATCCTTATTTTATCAATTTTTATCGGAACTTTACAAGGAAATACCAGTGCTTAGAGATGAATTAAAAGTTGATAAAAATGGAGAAGTAATCAATGATTTAACAAAGAAACAAAAAGAAATGTTAGAGCAATATAAAATGCTTCAATATGATTTACTCGTTGGAAATCAATATAGTAAAGATATCCTCTTTAAATAAAAGAAACAAAAAGAACTTGTATAACGATACAAGTTCTTTTTTCATAGTATTTAACGGGGTAACCAGACAAGCTGGGTTTAGGGAGTATTACTTGTACATTTAGTATATATGAAAATATAATCGTTTTATTTGTGTATTTGTGAGAAATGTGTGAATTTTATGTTTTATAAAAAACGATTATGTTAACGTTCATTCTTATATTGCAGTTGTTATGTTTGTAAAAATTTTATCAGTTCTTTATTTAATTCATCCGCTTGATCGATTGGTGAACCATGACCACTATTTGTAAGAGCATGTAACTGAGAATTTTTAATTCGTTGTTGCGTAAGCTCAGCACTTTTGTAAGGAATTAGTTGGTCGTGAACGCCGTGGAAGATTTTTGTTGGGACGTTAATTTTATTTAAATCTTTCGTTACATCTTCATTTGCAGCTGCTTGTAAAATTTTGATAAGGGCATAAGAAGCGGACTGCATACCGAGATAAGAAAACCATTCAAGGGTTGCAGCTCCTAAGTTTCTATTGAAAAAGGATAAAGATACATCATTTAAAAATTTTGGTAAATTAGCATACATTTGATTAATGAGAGCATCTGCTTGTTCTTTCGGTACACCGTAAGGGGACTCTTGATTTTTAACGAAAGAGGGAGAGACAGCGTCAATTAATGCGAGCTTAGAAATGCGGCGCCCATTATAGCGAGACATATATCGAATAGAAAGAGCACCACCAACTGAGAAACCGACTAACGTAGCGTTCTCTACTTGGAGTGCTTCTAGAACAATTGCGATATCATCGGCTAATCGATCATACGTGTAACCAGTCCATGGCTTATCAGATTGTCCATTCCCTCGTATATCCATGGCGATACAGCGAAAGCCATGCTCTGGTAAAACATTGAGTTGATATTGATACATTTGATGATTTAAAGGCCATCCGTGAACGAAGAAAACAGTCTTACTACCTGGACCAGGATTAACGTCTTGCACAAAAATATGCACATCTTTCTCGACAGTAATAAACATAAATTTCCCCCTGTTCTATCAATAGGCTCCATTCTAAAAGCTTTGTTTTACTTTTTAGGCCGTCTATATAAAACATCCTCCATAATATACGTATTAATGATCATAGATTTTATGCTCTGTATATAGTCTAAATATATTGCGTTTTTGGTACGATTTTCCTCAAATGTTCGATTTATCTTTGTTTGTCTATGAAAATCATTTATTATAATAAATGGTATTCTTCGAGATATTATTTTGAAGGGGTGTTGAAGTGAAAGAAAGTTTTCTATCATATAAAGAAGAAGAAAAGAATGCAAAAATCCTTTTATGGGTGTTATATGTCATTGTTATTGTATATCAAATTTTCTATGCAATCGTATTAGAAGAGAAATCAATAATGGATAAGGGATACAACATAATATGGCAAGTTATTTGCGGAGTAGCAATACTGTGCGTGAATATATATTTAATGAAAAAAGAGAAGGCAAACCTTGTTAAATATGCATGGATATTTGCATACATAGCGATAGAAATCGCTAATATATTTGCATATGTTTTTTATAATAAAGCGGCGTTTGATGCGACAAATATAATAGAAATTATTCTCATTTTCTTTGTACCTATATTTTTAAATAAAAAATTCTATGTGTTTTTACTTTCCTCTATTGTAGGAAAATATTTAATTTATTTATTTGTATTAGAGGAAGTAAAAGCATTTATGTTCCTTATTATGTGTACGCTTATGTTAATAGCTGCATATATCATTTTAAATCGATTTTTACAATATCTTTCAGCCGTAAAGGAAAGTATTGCGATTGCTAGCGAATCACAGAAATTAGCAGTAATCGGAAAAATGGCAGCGACGGTTGGACATGAAATTAAAAATCCACTCGCTTCATTAAAAGGATTTACGCAATTACAACGAGAGAAGCATGAAGAGGATCCTATTTATAAACGTATGATTTTTGAAATAGAAAATATGAATAATATGATAAGTGAGTTAATGGAAGTTGCTACATGCAAACCTTCTATTTATAAGAAACATGATGTAGGAAAAATTGTATTACAAGTAATAACAAGTCTTCGCGAAAAAATGAATGAATTAAACGTACAGTTTATTTCTAATGTGGAAGAAAAAACAATAGAAGTTGAATGTGATGAACGAAAAATAAGAGGAGTCTTTTTATATACGATAAAAAATGCTTTAGAGGCAATGGAACAAGGTGGCATATTACATTTGCAATTAGAGAATAAAGGGAAAGAATATGTAATAATCAGCGTAATCGATAATGGTTATGGTATTAAGCAAGAAAACTTAACCCGTGTTACAGAGGCCTTTTATACAACGAAACAAGATAAAATTGGTCTGGGACTTACGGTAGCGAATCGAATTGTCGCCGAGCACCTTGGTGAGCTGCATATTTCAAGTGAAAGAGATACTGGAACGAGAATAGACATCATTCTCCCAAGGGAGTGTGGAAATACTGAAATCCAAGTGGAAGAAAAGCTAGGAGTTACCATATGAATAAAGGCTATATATTTAAAAATGAAGAAATAAAGGCGTTGAAAGTATTTTTAAGTTTATTTTTTATTATATTTTTTGTGTATGATCTTGCCTATGAATTTATCGTACCTTTAATCGCGGGAGAGCAAGAAGGCGTAGGAAAGTTTGAAGATGGTTTAGGTTTATGGCTTTACTTTTTGACGGTAGTATTGTTTTGCATTGGAATATACTTTATGAAATGGAAGAATGTTTTTGTGGTAAAGTATATTATTCTAATTGGCTATAATGTATTAGATTGTATCCATAACATTATGATTTATTATGGTAGCGATGCGGAATTTGACGGTGGAAATATAGTAGAAGTATTTTTTATTTTGTTCGCACCAATCTTTGTGAACAAAAGATATTTCTGGTTAGTTCCAGCGATACTTGTCGGGAAGTACGCTCTTACAGGAATCATTATTCAATCTTCTCTCGTTTTAATCCCAATGGCATTATATAGTGTATTTACTATCATATGTTGGATTATATTTTTGAGGGTTCAGTCTTACGTTCGTACGCTTGAGATGATGGACAAAGAAATAAAACAGACAGAAAAACTAGCAGCTGTTGGAAAAATGGCGACGGTTATTGGTTATAAGATTAGAAGACCTTTAGCAAACTTAAAAAAACTTGTGAATAAACAAGCAGACAAGCATCCAGAGGATAAAATTTATAGTGATATTATGAAACAAGAAGTAGATCGGATTCATATAATTGCTACAGAACTTAGTGGATTTGAGAAATCTAAATCACTAGAATCAGAAACTCATAACATACAAGAAATTATCTCTTATGTTATTCGAGTTATGGAAAAGCCTGCTTTAAAACAAGGAGTCTACATACAAGGTATTTACAGTAAAGACTTACCATCAATTACATGTGATGAAAAACGATTAAAACAGGTCTTTTTTAATTTAATTAAAAATGCAATTGAAGCAATGTCAGTTGGCGGAACAATTACGATTAAAGTTACTGTAAAAGATGGAATCATCATTCAAGTGAAAGATGAGGGATGCGGCATTCCGAAAGATAAAATTCCAAAGTTAAATGAAGCCTTTTATACAACGAAAGAAACAGGAACTGGTCTAGGTTTAGTAGTTACAGAAAAAATTATTAAAGACCACAACGGTAAAATGAATTTTGAAAGTGAAGTTGGGGTTGGAACGACGGTTGAGGTTATGTTACCACTGCATTAAATAGAAAAAACATCACTTCCAAATAAGTGATGTTTTTCTATTTTATCTTGCTATTTGTGGATAGTAAAAATTTCATTTTATCGATAAAGAAATGTATGATGTATTTCTAAGATCAAAATGTTTTTTTTAGTTTTTATTATGGATTTTTCGGTGTAAAATTTAGACTATAAAAATTAATTGTTTTTTTCTAAAAAAACTATTTTCTTTTTTGGGTTTTAATGGTATATTCAAAACACGATAAATAAATACTTATTTTTGGCACACTATTCGAAAGGATAGGTCGCAAAGCTAAGAGTCTAAAGTAATGAAAATTACTATGATAGTCTGGTTGCAGTTTGGATTTTCACACATAGTTGTATGTATGAAAATCGAAGAGGCAACCGGATTTTTTATTGTCTCAAAAAGAAAAAATAAATGGGCACACTATTCGAAAGGATAGGTCGCAAAGCTAAGAGTCTAAGGTAATGAAAATTACTATGATAGTCTGGTTGCAGTTTGGATTTTTACACATAGTTGTATGTATGAAAATCGAAGAGGCAACCGGATTTTTTATTGTCTCAAAAAGAAAAAATAAATGGGCACACTGTTCGAAAGGATAGGTCGCAAAGCTAAGAGTCTAAGGTAATGAAAATTACTATGATAGTCTGGTTGCAGTTTGGATTTTCACACATGTTGTGATGTATGAAAATCGAAAAGGCAACCAGGCTTTTTATTTTCTAGGAATACACATTATGATTGTAAATTTAGCTGAATAATAAATTTAATGTTCGAAATATTCTGTTCATAAGAAGTGAGGGAGGGAAGTACATTGCAAAATCAAATAGGTAAATTTGGGCGTATACTTCTCGCTGGAGGAATATTATTTACGCAAGTTGGTGTGCTAGATTACTCTGCAACGAAAGTTTATGCGGTTACAAACGACGAGCAAGGACGTTTTATCGTTCATATGGATAAACAAGAAATAAAAGTTGATGAAAATATAGTATTAAAGATTACAAATACAAATAAACAAGATGCTAATATCGAGCTGAAATTATCTAATGAACAGCTGTTCAATGAAGCAGAAACGAAAAAAATGAACGAAAACAATAAAGCGATTCAAAACATTTCAGTAACAGAAGATCACATTGTAAAAATTGAAAAGAATGAACAAAGTAATTTTATCGGTGACGTATATGTAGTCATTCAAATGAAAAAAGCTGGAGAGTACAAATTTGAACCGATAGTGAAGTTTGAAGGGAATGAAAAGAAAATTGAATCTCCTTCTCTACATGTTGTAGAGAAAAAAGAGGCTTTAAATGTAGCCATTTCTGATGAAAATCCAAAGGCTTCAGAGGAAGTTATGAAAAAAGAAATAAGTGAAAAAGTGAAAGTATCGGAAGAAAATAAAAAACAAGAAATAAATTCTACTAATGCTGAAGTTCCAAAAGAAACGAAGACTTTAGCGAAAGAAAAGGTTAATGAAGAACTCGTACCAAAGGAAAATGAATTAAAAGAGAGCAATAGGATAAACGAAAATAATCAGGAATTACCTGCTATTCAAGCTGAGAAGGTATTAAAGAGCCAATCTCTACTAACTGCTAGTCCTGTTACAAGTATTCTTAAATATCCAAATGTAAAGGTAATAAATAATAGAACAGGTGAAGGGCCTTCTATCTCGGGTAAATATGCTTTTAGATTTGTTTGGAGCCCACAAGTAACATATGAGGTAAAGGGTAGTAGCAATGACAGAACTGGTCAAAGTCAATATACATTTAGAAATTCAAATAGAGAACAGTACGTATTAGTAAAAAAAGCTGGTGAATATCAAGGGAAATGGATTGATGTCCGTATTAATATTCACTCTATGACAGCTTCATCTGTAGATGTTAAAACACCAATAACTAAAGGTGATGCAAAAAACTTTTTACAATTATATGGGAACGGAAGGTCAGGACAAACTTATAATGCTTCCTTTGAATTTTATGAACACGGAACAAGTAAAAAAGTACCATTAACGGCAATGTGGAATTTCAAAAGGATAAATAGTTATAAAAATGTAAAGTTACGTAATGATGGTAGTCATTTAACGAATTTATACGTGTATGATACGAGTTCAATTAGGTATCAAGACAAAGGGAATAATAAAATCGAGTTTTCTGGAACAGCAGGTCCAGTAGCTACTCCAGAAGCAGATATGACAATTACATTTGATAATTTAACAGAATTACCGCTAGAAGTTAGATTAAATGCTTCAGGTGTTAATGTATCATACGACCAATTAGCGATTGCACAAATTGAAATTCCAGCTCCAAGTGTAATAGGAGATATTGTGGAAGATAATTCCCGTCAACTTTCTTATAAGGTATATCAAAATATGCCTGCTCAATCGAAAGAGATTCACTATGCGAAATCTTTTGTATTAGAAAGTGAAGTGAATAAGGATTTTACTGTGAATGATGTTTCCATTCAAGATGTGGAGAGTGGAGATGATGTAAGTAGCTTCTTTGATATTAGCAGGACAAACAATAAAATCACTGCGGTTGCGAAAGTAAATGCGCTAAAAACAGAAGAATTCAACGGGAAAATTTATGAAATGACAATTACAGGTTCTCCTGTAAAAGGTGCTAATGTAATGAAATATTACAAAGATGGTTATCTTGAAATACCGGTGTCAGCTAAAAATTATTTAGATGGCGATAAGAATGGACAAGATAGTAATCGAGATGGAATCGCAAAAATAAGGTATAAAGGTATTCCAACTGGGAAACCAGTCCCACAAAAAGTAGTGCAAGGAACAGATTTAACAAAAATGGATATTTCTAAATTTGTGACAGATTTATCTGTAGATACGAATTTGGATGTAGATAAACCAATATCAGTAGTGAAGTTAATCAATATTCCAGATACCAAAACAATAGGGAATCATACTGTAACGGTTGTAATTGAAACGAAGCAAGGTGTACAAGCGGAGATTCAAGTGCCGGTTACTGTCGTTGATGGGACTTTAAAGTTAGTAGACGTACCAAAAGAAATTACATTTGGAGATTTAACAATTCCATCGAAAACAACGACATACGCACCGAAGACGATTTCAAATCCTTTAAAGGTAACCGATGATCGTGTTAAAAAGCAAAAATGGAGTGTATATGTAAAGGAAATCACACCATTAACTTCAGCGCAAAATGACACATTGACAGGAGCATTGATTTACAAACGAAATGGAAAGGATACACCTTTAAGTACTTCTAGTATAGAAGCATTCTCGTATATTTCTAAAAACGACGAGGAGGTTTCACTAAATTGGAAGGAAAACGAAGGAATTCATTTACAAGTAAAACCAGGGCCGAATGTCAAAGCAAATACTAAATATGCTGGACAGCTAGAATGGACATTAACCGATGCTCCTCTCTAAAAATATATGAAATATATAAATTTTAGAAAGGAGAGAGTAATGAAAAAAATAGTTGGTATTATCGTTTCCACAGTTATATGTGTGCCGTGTCTTATGGCAAATGTAGTAACGGCTACAAGTACGAATTCAAAAGCGGGTATTACATTTTCGAATAGCTATACACCAAATACATCAACTGATCCGACAAAGATAAATACAAAAAAAGAGACAGTTGATAAAAATAAAAATGGAGATAAATATTTACCGAAAACAGGAGGCCAGACACGGGACTTCAAACAATATATAGGATTGTTTTCGATTGTTTTATCTCTATATGTATTCAAAAGAATTAGGGGAAAGCAAGTGTATTCAAAATAAAAAATAGATGAAAACAGAGAAAAGGGGAAGGTACATATGAAACTAGCAAAATTAGCATTAATTGGTGCAGTATCATTAACATCAGTTGCAGCAGTAGGAACTTCAGCATTTGCGGAAGAGAAAGCAAATATGAAATCAAAAACCGATGTAACGTTTATTGAAGATACAAGCACAACAGATCCAAACAATCCAGAAAATCCAAATGAAAAAGTTACACCAGAGAACCCTGGTGACCATGAAAAAGGAACAAAAGGTCCATTAAGTATTAACTACGTTTCTAACTTACACTTCGGCGAGCAAGTTATCTCTGGTAATGATCAAACATACTTTGCAAAATTGGATAAAGTGAAACAAGGGAGCAAAACAGTTGAAGTACCTAACTTCGTATCTGTAACAGATAACCGTGGTACAAATGCAGGATGGAAATTGAAAGTAAAGCAAAATGCACAATTTAAAAGTGGTAATAGTGAGTTAACAAATGCAGCTTTAAGCTTAAGTAACCCAGCTGTAAATTCTGTAACTGATGCACAATATGCACCTACAACATTTAAAAATAAAGTAACGCTAGCTCCAGGTGGAGATGCGGTGGAAATTACTACTGCCGCAAAGAATAAAGGTATGGGTGATTGGACGACTGCATTCGGTAAAGGAACAGAACAAGGTAAACAGAGTGTGAGCTTATTCGTACCAGGTACGACAGCGAAAGAAAAAGGTGCGAAATATTCAGCTGAGTTAACTTGGACTTTAGAAGATACACCAAACTAAGCTTATACAAGATTGAAAATTAAGAATGACTGAATTTTAAAAATGATCATAAAGGGGTATAAAACTATGAAACTAGCAAAAATAGCATTAATTGGAGCGGTAACATTATCATCAGTATCAGTAGGAACGTCTGCATTTGCAGCTGAGAAAGATGGCGGGAAATTAGACTCAAAAGCATTCATTAAATTCGAGAAAAATACAGATAAAATTGATGTTGTTAATCCAGAGAATCCAGATGAAACTGTAGATCCAGTTGATCCAGATAAAAAAGGTACAGATGGTCCACTAAGTATTGATTATGTATCTAACTTCAACTTTAAAACACAAAAAGCATCAGGGAATAACGAAATCTACTTTGCAGAATTAGATAAAGTAAAGAAAAAAGTAGACGGTTCTGTAATTGACGTGCCGAACTACGTTCAAGTAACAGATAATCGTGGTACAAATGCTGGATGGCATTTAACAGTAAAACAAAATGGTCAATTCAAAACTGCAGATGATAAAGCGTTGGATGGTGCGGCATTAACATTAAAAAATTCAGCTTTGAAATCAAATGCAGGTAGCGACGCACCAACAGCAGAACAATCTATCACATTAAATCCAAGTGGTGCAGCATCTGATTTAATCGATGCAAAAGAAAACCAAGGTATAGGTACATGGGTAAATACGTTTGGTAAAGATGCAACAGAAGCGAAACAAAGCGTAGAGTTATCTGTACCAGGTAAAACGAAAAAAGAACAAACACAATACACAACTTCACTAACTTGGGAACTAACAGACGCTCCTATGTAAGTAAGAGGAATTTTAAGATAAAAGAGGAAAATGAGAAGAGATAAGGGAATGGCTTTAACCTTGTCTCTTTCTTGTCTATAAAATGGATATGAAGGGGATTACATAAGAGATGGTAAAAAAACTATTTACTAGCTTACTATTAATTACATTCTTCATGGTAAACGCTTTTTCAGTATATGCAGCTGAAATGAAATTCGCTGTGACAGCAGTTATACCAGAAAATCAAATTGATAAAAATCAAACGTATTTTGATTTGAAAATGCAACCTGGACAAAAGCAAACAATTCAAGTCCAAATGAAAAATGATACGAATAAAGAAGTTGTGGTAGAATCGTTTGCTAATACAGCAATTACGAATAGCAATGGTATTACAGATTATAGTACAGTAGAACCAAAAACGGATTCTACTTTGAAATATCCGTTTTCTAAAATTGCTAAAATGCCAAAAGAAACGAAAGTCCCAGCTAACAGCATAGTGACAGTTGATATAAACCTAGAAATGCCAAGTGAGTCGTTTGATGGTGTTATTTTAGGTGGTTTATACTTTAAAGAAAAAGAAGATGAGAATGCAAAGAAAAAAGATGAAGGTGTGCAAATTGAAAATAAATATGCATACGCAATTGGTGTTGTTTTAAAAGAGACGGATGCTGAAGTAAAACCAGACATGAAATTAAACGAAGTAAAGCCAACACAAATTAACGGGCGTAACGTTGTTACTGCAAATTTACAAAACGTAAAGCCAGCAATGTTAAAAAATTTAAGTGTTGATGCAAAAGTATATAAAGAAAAAGGTAGAGACGTTTTATTTGAAGCGAAAAAAGAAAATTTAAGAATGGCGCCAAACTCAAACTTTGATTATGCTATTAGCTGGGAAAACAAAGCATTTGATCCAGGAACGTACCGAGTAGAAGTGAAAGCCACTGATGGCGATCAAAAATGGGAATGGACGAAGAAATTTACAATTGAAGGAAAGACAGCTGATAAGTTAAATGATACAGCGGTAGAAGCGAAAAAAGACTACACATTATATTACATTATCGGCGGAGTACTACTGTTAATTATATTATTAGTTCTTGTATTCTTCTTAGGTAGACGTTCTAAAAAAGAGGACGATAACGAAAAATAATATATTGATAGTGTAAAAAGAAATTAATGGATGTTTTACTACGAAAAATATATAATGGCTTTGTCTGTTATTTGTTGTAGTTCATTTATATTTCTATTTGTTGACCCGAATCTCGGGTCTTTTTTTATGAAATGAATTGCTATATGTTAGTAATTAGAAAAATAGAATATACAGCACTTGCAGTAATTCCAGGGGTAATATAAAGGGATATAGCATCTCCTCTTGCAACTGGGTTTCCAGTTGTAATGCTAGTCCAAGTTACATTAGCGGGACCTACTGCCGGAGAAGGATTAAATACTTGAATTTGTCCTGCTCCGCTATCCGTTGGTTTAATGGAAAATACCATAGTTCCGGTAATTTTGTCAGTAGTAGTTAAGGTAATAGTAGATAGGATGTAGCTAGAAGAAGGGGTTGTGAGATTTGTTGGGACATTTCTGCAAATATTAATCGTATAAATAGCAGCAGGTAAATTATTTATATTTATAGACGCAGAAAAGCCGACAATACTACCGGCTCCAGCAGTGACATATGGAATAACATTGGAGTCAATTCCAGGAGAACCCGCTATACGTTGAAAACCAGCATTTGTTCCTTGAAAAACAATACTTTTTGCTGAAGCACTATCGGCAGATCCCGTAGGCCCAGTGTTCCCCGTAGGTCCGGTGTTCCCCGTAGGTCCGGTGTTCCCCGTAGGTCCGGTGTTCCCTGTAGGCCCAGTAATGCCGGTAGGCCCAGTGTTCCCCGTAGGCCCAGTAATGCCAGTAGGTCCGGTGTTCCCCGTAGGGCCAGTGATGCCGGAAGGTCCGGTACTACCGGTAGGTCCACTTTCTACTAATACGATATAATCTGGAGATATATTAGGAAACCCTTGAGGTGCATCTTTTTTTACAACATAGCCGCTGCCCGTATAAGTGACAACTTGTCCTTTTTTATAGTTGGGAGCCGCTGCTAGACTGAAGGTGGTAGTACTTTGGAAACCCGCTCCGGAAGGTCCAGCATTCCCCGTAGGTCCGGTGTTCCCCGTGGGTCCGGTGTTCCCCGTGGGTCCGGTGTTCCCCGTGGGCCCAGTGTTTCCGTTAGAACCGCTGTTGCGCCTGCCGTCGCAACTAAAATAATTACGTGGGTACATATATGTTCTCCTTTCTATATTTTCAAAATCTAGTTTTTAAAATAGAACTACTATATATATATTATGAATTCTATAATTTTGTGTGGCAGATCGTATTTTGTGTCTAGATTTCAAAAGATAGCGGGAGGAGAATTAAGTAGTGTTAGAGCCACCATTTCTCCTGCGGAAGCAAAATAACATCCACATCAAAATTCTCTTTAAACCAATCATACATCAATGTCTCTTTTACTAAATATTCAGAGGCAGAGTGTGACACGCCAATTAGAGACATATTCGTTTCTTTTACATAATCCATAATGAGCGAGTATTTATGTCGGCCGTAATCATTGTCGATATGGCAATGGATTTCTCCTGTAATATATGCTTCAGCACCTTTTTCTTCTGCTTCCTTCATTAAAGATACAACATCGCCACATCCAGCGATAATTGCGATTTTTTTGATGGAATCATGTCGTTTACCTTCGAAGTCTGTGTAAGGAATCTGGAAGAGTTGTTTTAGATGTTTTTGGAGTGCTTCTGTTGATGTTTCATCTATTTCACAAATAAGGCCAACTGGTTCTTGTTCTGGACCTCCATATGCAAAGTTGTCCACTACAGTAGCATTTAATGCTTTTGCAATTGAAATACTCGTTCCATGTGTTTGATGAAAATCCATTGGTACGTGACATGTATATATAGAAAGTTGTTTTTCCTTTATTCCTTGCAAATATTTTTCAGGAATTGGTATGAAACCGCGGCCTGATCTTCCAATTGGATCACCGCACTCCATTACAAGGGGATGGTGCATAAAGAGTAAATCACCGGGTGTGGATTGTGAAATGAATGTTTCAAGAACGTCATCTGTAGGGAATACAGCTAAAAATACTTTGTTTACATTTTCAGATCCGTGCATCATAAGGCCGTTAAATAAATCTACAAAATTTGCTTCGAAAAATTGTTGCCAAGGAAATTTGATAGGATCATATACGGCTGGGATAAATCGACTAAAGGCGCTATCTTTTCCGTATTTTTCAATTTGAAATAAGTGATCGAGTGATTGCTCTATTTTTTTTAAGGCTGGCATGTTTGATAATCCTCCTTAAGATGATTCTTGCTTTATGAGTTGTTTGTATTCTTCGTAGCAAAATAAGAAGCGGATAGGAAACAAATAAAACCTAGAATTCAGCCAATAGAAGGAGAATAGGGAAGTACATGCTGTAATAGCATTCCGCTAGAAATGAAGAAACTACTAAATAGACCTAATAACATAGGATATCGTTGTAGTTTGAACACAGATAGTAAACATCCTTTCTCCTGCATGAACTACTCATAAAAGCTCGATTGCTGAAACTTTATCACATACATTGTATATTAGTCTTAATTTTCTGTATATAACTTTTAAGAAAAATGGTGATACAATATATGAATGATAAGAGAAGAGAGGATGAAGATTAACATATGTACGTTACTGTAACAGAAGCAGCATATAAAAAGATTATGGATACGATTCCAAGCGAAGCGAAATATATGAAGTTATTTTATGATAATGAGGGTTGCGGTTGTGTCATGAGCGGAATCATCGATTTAGTAGCTGTAGCAGAAAAAGATGAGCGCGATGTGGATATTGAATCAAGCACAATGAATTTTATCGCTGATCGTACAAAGCTTGTATTTATGGACGATAAGTTAACGGTTGATTGGCATGAAGGTGGAGGAACTTTTCAGTTGAAGAGCCCAAGCCAGTTTTATAATCCAAATATGAAATTACACGTTCGAGTATAGTAAAGGAAATGTGAGTCCAAAATGTATTTTGGACTCACATTTTTTTATTTTATAAGTCGCTATTATTGTCGATATATTGAAAAAATCGCCGATATAAATGGAGTTGCGCTGATATATTTGGGGAATCGCCGGTATAAATGGAGTTGCGCCGATATATTCAGAAAATCGCCGATATAATTTCATTTACCAAAACGTCCCAATAGTAAAAAGATTTTTTCACATAATGAAATGTACATGTGATTGAATTTTCTGTATAATCTTCTTTGCGGAGGGGATACGCATGAGAAGATGGGGAATTGAGTTATTAATTTTAAGTGTTGTTATTATTTGGGGGATTAACTATACGATTGCAAAGTATGGATTTTTAGAATTTACAGCAATTGAATTTACTGCACTTCGTATGATGGCGGCGGCACCGCTCCTGTTACTTCTTACCTTTTTTATTGAAAAGTCGGTTTATATGGAGCGAAAGGATATACCTAGACTAATCATCGTTAGCGTTGTAGGTATTGTACTGTATCAAACGTTATTTATGGAAACTGTCAAATATACATCCGCTACAAATGCCTCTTTACTCATTTCTATTTCACCTATTTTTACAACTGTATTTGCGATTTTTCTGAAACAAGAAAATTTTTCTTCTCGAAAGTTAATCGGTTCTATGATTGCTTTTGTTGGTGCAGCATTAGTTTTAGTAGCAGGACATTCACTTACTAGTTCTTTTTATGGCAATGGAATTGGACTTATTACATCCATATGCTGGGGGCTTTATCCTGTTTTAGCAGGACCATTAATTAAAAAATATTCAGCATTACGTGTTACAGCATGGTCTGCATTAGTGGGTGCGATTCCGCTATTATTGTTAAGTGGTCCGTATGTGTTTGTCAGGCCATTTCACATTACTCACGGAATGACACTATTTGCTTTACTATATTCTATTTTCTTTGTCACAGTATTTGGTCTAGTAATGTGGTATGTTGGTGTTCAAAAAATTGGGGCGTCACATACGATGGTATATATGTATATAACGCCGCTTGTAGCTGTTTTATTTGCAGCTGTCTGGGCAAATGAATATGTATCGTTTCAACAAATCATCGGTGGAATTATCATTTTTGTCGGTCTATGGTTTGTGAAATCGGAGAAAGTAAAAGTTCATTCTATTGCAGGGGAACCTATATCAAAATAGGAAAACAGATCACCTATGATCTGCTTTCCTATTTTTTTATTTTTGGTAAGAAGATGAGAAATAAGATAGCAGTAATAAGTGGAATTAAGTTTAAAAATGGAATACGGAAGAGTGTAATAAGAATAATACCTGGAAGAAGAACACCGAGGACAGCGTAAAAAATGCTATGGTTTTTCGTGTACCAATACAATGAAAGTCCGATAAGTGCAGGGATAATGAGGTGAATGAGAGCCATTAAAAAATAAATCATTAGACGCCCCCTTTATTTGTGTGCTTATTACATCATATCCGTATGTTCATAGATTGATATCATTTTTTTCATAAATGGACGAAAAAAGTTTGAAAAACCGTCACAAAATATGAGAATATAATGTTTGAAATCTTGTATAATATTATTTTCTAAAAACATTTAAACAACATAAACATACTGTTTATGTTGTTTTTAATTTGAGTGAAATGGATGTAAGGAATATGAATTTGAAAGAAATTTTTTGTTGGATAGATAAGAACGAATGAAGAGAGGTACAGCATGATTAGTATGTCACTAAGATCATTTAAAATCCAATCGTATTATATACTAGGTATTTTGTTACTAGGTTGGATGTTAACACCGTTTTCAGCACACTTTTTAGGCGCTGGAATTGGGCTTATTGTAAGTATGTATTGCGTTTGGCTTCTAGGGAGAAGAATTGAGAAGCTTGGAGATAGTATTGTAAAGAAGACGAAAGCACCGACACTCGGTATGTTTAACCGTTTTGCAGCTGCCATTTTGGGTGCTATTATTATGTACGAAATTGAGCACCACATGGTTATGTGGGCATTTGCAGTAGGGATTATGGGTGGTTATTTCTTAATCGTTGTGAATTTAGGATACTATAGCATGAAAGATGAGAAAGAACTAACAAAGAGCTAAAAGAGATAAAAAGATAAAAGACTTCTTTTTAGATGGAATAGATGATCCAGCCACGAATAGAAGCGGTCAGGGCCTTTTTTAACCCCATACGATGTGAAACCCGAGAGATGTAGCGAGTAGGGATATAATGTATATATTCGAAGCTGTAATTTTATAATCTAGATCACAGATGAAGAGATTAGCATTTCACTTTATATAAGATATAGAAAGAAGCTTACGTTTTCACGTAAGCTTCTTTTTTATGTAAGTGTGTGTAACCGTTAAGCCGCATTGGGTTTTGTCGGTGAGTACGCGAAACTTTACGGTTACACGACACTTATTCATATGAGTAAAGGGTTATTCCAACAGAAAGTTTTAATTTAAGCGATTGGACCGCCTAAGTTAATGATATCTTCAGAAACGCTTTCGAACTTTTTGAAGTTCTCTTTGAATTCATTTGCAAGCTCGATTGCTTTTGCTTTGTAAGCAGCTTTATCAGCCCAAGTTTGTTCAGGCATTAACACTTCGTCAGGTACACCTGGTACGTGAAGTGGAACTTCAAGACCGAAGATGTCATGTTTAGCTGTTTCAGTTTTTGCAAGTTCGCCGCTTAATGCTGCTTGAATCATTGCACGAGTATAACCTAAGTTCATACGTTTACCAACTCCGTACTCGCCGCCGGTCCAGCCAGTGTTTACTAGGAATACTTTCGCATCGTGTTTCTCGATTTTTTCACCAAGCATTTCAGCGTAGCGAGATGCATCAAGTGGTAAGAATGGTGAACCGAAGCAAGTTGAGAATGTAGCTTGCGGAGATGTAACGCCGCGCTCTGTTCCTGCTAGTTTACTAGTGTAACCACTTAAGAAATGATACATAGCTTGCTCTTTTGATAACTTACTGATTGGAGGCAATACGCCAGATGCATCAGCAGTTAAGAAAATAATTGTATTTGGGTGTCCAGCAACACTTGGCAGTACGATATTGTCGATCGCATGCATAGGGTATGCAGCACGAGTATTTTCTGTTAAAGTAGTATCGTTGTAGTCGGCGATACGCGTTTGGTCATTAATGATAACGTTTTCTAAAACAGATCCAAATTTGATTGCATCGAAAATTTGTGGTTCTTTCTCGTGAGAAAGGTTTACACATTTTGCATAGCAACCGCCTTCAATATTGAATACACCGTTATCAGACCAACCGTGCTCATCATCACCGATTAATTTACGGTTTGGATCAGCGGATAAAGTTGTTTTACCTGTTCCAGATAAACCGAAGAATAGTGCTACGTCGCCTTCTTCACCTACGTTTGCAGAGCAATGCATAGAAAGGATATCTTGTTCAGGTAATAAGAAGTTCATAATAGAGAAGATTGATTTTTTCATTTCTCCAGCGTATTCTGTACCACCAATTAGTACGATACGTTTTTCGAATGAAACCATAATGAATGCTTCAGAGTTTGTACCGTCAACAGCTGGATCAGCTTTGAAATTCGGTGCAGAAACAATTGTGAACTCTGATTCATGAGTTGTTAATTCTTCTTCAGTTGGACGAATGAATAATTGATGTACAAATAAATTGTGCCATGCATATTCGTTAATAACTTGAATTGGTAGGCGGTAATTGCGGTCAGCGCCTGCAAATCCTTTGAAGACGAATAACTCTTCTTTTTCTTTTAAGTATTCTAAAACTTTAGTATATAATTTATTAAAATGTTCTTCAGAAATCGGTTGGTTCACAGCTCCCCAAGCAATTTTGTCAGCAACCGATGCTTCTTTCACAATAAATTTATCTTTAGGAGAACGTCCTGTATATTTTCCAGTTGAAGCAGAAACGGCACCAGTCGAAGTTAATTTCGCTTCATTTCGCATTAATACTTTTTCCACTAATTGCGGAACACTTAGTTGAATCTGTGCATTGCTTCCGTTCAATAATTCGTGTAAACCAATTTGGACATTCACAGTACTCATATTTATATACCATCCTTTTCATTTAATGAAATATTTCTCGTAATCCCCAACAAGAGTATAACACAATTATATAAATAATGTATACTATTTATTTCTTTTTGTTTGTGTGAATGCATTATTTCCCTATTAATATTTCATTTCAGGCGTATTGAGAAAAACTTTCAGGAAAATGTGAATATTAATTGACAAATGAATATCATTTCTTTAGTATAGGTTGGGACGGATACTCTCTTATCCCGAGCTGGCGGAGGGACAGGCCCGATGAAGCCCAGCAACCTCACTTGTATTGATAAATGCAGGTGAATAGGTGCTAAAACCTGTGCGAGGCTACAGGTCTCGAACGATAAGAGCGAAGGGCAAAAAGCAGTATGCAAGTAGCAAATTAAACCTTTCCTCTATGTAAAGTAGGAAAGGTTTTTCTGTATGCTTGTGTGGGAGAATAAATGTATGTCGCAGTTTGTGGCAAATTAAGGATGAGTTCCGTACAATATATACAATTACTGTAGGGAGGTTTACCACATGACAAAAAAACGTCATCTGTTCACATCTGAGTCTGTAACTGAAGGACATCCAGATAAAATTTGTGACCAAATTTCTGATTCAATTTTAGATGCGATCTTATCAAAAGACGCAAATGCACGTGTAGCTTGTGAAACAACTGTAACAACTGGTTTAGTATTGGTAGCGGGGGAAATTACGACTTCTACTTACGTAGATATTCCAAAAATCGTTCGTGAAACAATTCAAGGCATTGGTTACACACGCGCAAAATACGGATTCGATGCAGAAACTTGTGCTGTTTTAACATCTATCGATGAGCAGTCTGCTGACATCGCTATGGGTGTTGACCAAGCGCTAGAAGCACGCGAAGGTCAAATGACTGACGCTGAGATTGAGGCAATTGGTGCAGGAGACCAAGGTTTAATGTTTGGTTTCGCATGTAATGAAACACAAGAGTTAATGCCACTTCCAATCTCGCTTGCTCACAAATTAGCTCGCCGTTTAACTGAAGTACGTAAAGATGATACATTATCATACTTACGTCCAGATGGAAAAACGCAAGTTACAGTTGAGTATGATGAAAATGGTAAACCAGTACGTGTTGATACTATCGTAATTTCTACACAACATCACCCAGATGTTACATGGGAAGAAATCGATCGCGACTTAAAAGAGCACGTAATTAAAGCTGTAGTACCAGCAGAATTAATGGATGGAGAAACGAAATTCTTCATTAATCCAACTGGCCGCTTCGTAATTGGTGGACCACAAGGTGATGCTGGTTTAACAGGACGTAAAATCATCGTTGATACTTACGGTGGATACGCTCGCCATGGCGGCGGTGCATTCTCTGGTAAAGATGCAACAAAAGTTGACCGTTCTGCAGCATATGCAGCTCGTTATGTTGCGAAAAACATCGTAGCAGCTGGTCTTGCTGACAAAGCAGAAGTACAACTTGCATACGCAATCGGTGTAGCACAACCAGTATCAATTTCAGTTGATACATTCGGCACAGGTAAAGTATCTGAAGACATACTAGTAGAACTAGTTCGTAACAACTTCGATCTTCGCCCAGCTGGTATTATTAAAATGCTAGACTTACGTCGCCCAATTTACAAACAAACAGCAGCTTACGGCCACTTCGGACGTACTGATGTAGATCTTTCATGGGAACGTACAGACAAAGCTGCAGCTTTAAAAGAGCAAGCTGGTCTATAATATATGAAAAAAAGCTTTGCGCGGTGAGCGCAAAGCTTTTTTTATTTCGTTTTACTTACAATTTGAATGCATGATTTGCAATATACTTCGCCTTCTAGCTCAATATACTTTTTCGTATTAGTCATGCCTTTTCATACGTTTGTATTTCCTTTTTACATGATTTACAAAGGATGGGTTTCTTCTGGAACATACGTGATCAACCTTTCATTTGACGTACTTTACCTGCGCAAAAGGCACTACTTAGTAAAAATAGTGTCGCGAATATAATGCTTACTAATGTAGCGTATGGAATTGCACCTTTTAAGGAAAAGCCGACAGTGATGGAAGCGATGAATAAGAGGATGAATGTTGTTGTTAATTTTTTATAAAGTTCCATACTATGTAGACCTCCAATTTATTTTTTAGTACAAGTTTTAAAATTGAATTCTATTATGTAGAAAATATAAAGAGTAACTAAAGATGTGTAGTCTAGGAGTATAAGAAAGTGCACTTTCCTTTTTGTGGGTTAGTATACTTATATTGTATCATGGCGCATGATTGGCTTCATACATAATTGTGTAAAGATATGTATGATAAAATGAAGAAAAGTCTTTAAGAAAGGAAAGATAAAAAATGAGTGTAACTGAACATAAAAAACAAGCTCCAAAAGAAGTGCGTTGCAAGATTGTTACGATTTCCGATACACGTACGGAAGAAACGGATAAGAGCGGACAACTATTACATGAATTGTTAAAAGAAGCGGGCCATACAGTAACCTCTTATGAAATTGTAAAAGATGATAAAGAAAGTATTCAGCAAGCAGTGTTAGCTGGTTATCATAAGGAAGATGTAGATGTTGTATTAACAAATGGCGGTACTGGTATTACGAAGCGTGATGTAACAATTGAAGCAGTGTCAGCTCTATTAGATAAAGAGATTGTCGGGTTTGGTGAGCTGTTCCGCATGATTAGTTATTTAGAAGATATCGGAAGCAGCGCAATGTTAAGTAGAGCAATTGGCGGTACAATTGGACGCAAAGTAGTTTTCTCGATGCCAGGGTCGAGCGGAGCGGTTCGTCTTGCGATGAATAAATTAATTTTACCGGAATTAGGCCATATTACATTTGAGCTGCATCGCCAATGAGTAAGTGGGCTGGAATTGTATTAGCGGGCGGTATGTCGAGTAGATTCGGTGAGCCAAAAGCTTTAGCGAGCTGGAAAAATAGTACTTTTATTGAGCATATTTTGAAAGAGATGACAAGTGCGCTCCAAGAAGTTGTAGTCATCAGTCACTCTGATATAAAAGAGCGAGTAGAGCAATTCGTACAAGTTCCTGTTATAGAAGATATTCCGCACTATAAAGGAAATGGGCCGCTTGCCGGCATTGTATCAGGAATGGAATACATAGAAGCAGATTGGTACGCTATTATGCCTTGCGATGCGCCAAATGTTTCGCATGAATGGTTTACCATTTTACTGGAGCAAACGAGCAATGAATATGATGCGGTTGTACCTATTATTAATGGAAGAAAACAGCCGCTACTTGCAGCGTATCATAACCGAGTGAAAGAAAAGATTTATGCTTTGCTTCAAGATGAAAAAAGAAGTATGGGGCAGCTTTTATCACAATGTAATGTGAAGTATGTTTCTGGAGAAGATGTACAAGCGAATACAGATTGGTTTATAAATGTAAATACAAAAGAAGAATATGTGCAGGCTCAAAAAGACCTTTCAAATGAATGAAAGGTTTTTTGATATACAGAATTGGGGAACAATTGCTGTATAAAGGTATGCGAGTAAGTTGATTTTAAGGGGAATTCTTAAAATCATTATACAGCAAAAACACTGTATAACCATATATTAATTTTTTATGGGTTTTTATTACAAGTCTGTTTAGTTATGTTTATTTTTGCTATAATAAATATGGAAATAAATGATATTTCACCTTATGTATCATTCATTCAACTAAAATTTACAAGTGTGTAATAAACTCCCTTCGTTTTTTGAAAGGAGTTTTTCTGTTCAAGCAAGTAACTCTGATGCGGTATGCTGAAGGACTTCTTCATACTGGTTAAGTAAGCCGCGAAAGATCTCATCCCAGCTATTTGATTTTGCAAAAGATGAAGCTGCTATTCCCATCTGCTCAAGTTTTTCTTTATTTTGCAATAAAGAATAAATGGATGATAGAAATGCATCCTCATTTTTAGGGGGACAAAGAATTCCCGTTTTTCCATCTGTAATAATATTTTTAACCCCGCCACTATTTGCACCAATGACAGGTGTGCCACATGCGAGTGATTCAAGTACGACATTTCCGAATGTTTCAGTAGCTGATGGAAATACCATTATGTTAGAACAAGCATATGCTTCAGCTAAATCTGCACTTTGTAAATAGCCAGTAAAAGTGACATTTGTTTGCGGAACAGCTTCACGCAAATTTGTTGCTAGAGGTCCGTCTCCTGCGATGAGCCAATGAATGTCGTTTCGAGTATGCGATGTTTTAACGATAAGGTTTTGCAACGTATCAATATCTTTTTCAGGAGCAATTCGTCCTACATAGGAAAGAACGTACTTCGCTGTAATATTATATTTTTTTCGGAATAGGTCTGTATTGTAAGCTGGATGAAAGAGTGTGCAATCTACACCACGTCCCCAAATGGAGAGGGCCTGAAAGCCTTTATTTTTTAATTGATGTAATGTTTCAGAGGAGGGAACAAAATTTTTTTGCATATGACTATGAAACCATTTTAAATAGTTCCAAAGCATATTGGAGAGAAATTCAATTTTGTAATAGCGTAAATACGCATCGAAATCAGTATGATAAGAACCGACAACTGGGATGTTTAACTTTTTGGCGTAATACAGTCCACAAAGTCCCATGTTGAAAGGTGTGGCAATGTGAATAATGTCAGGTTTAAAGGAATGAAGTTCCCGTTTAATACGCGGAGTAGGAAAAGAAAAGCGACATTCTGGATATAATATTGTTAACGGGATACTTCTCATCTTGTTCACATTAGCTACGAAATTATCTTCAGCTGTATGCTGAGGGGCGAAAACAGAATAGGCGATCTGTTCTTTCTGAAAGTAACTTGTTAATCGTTCTAACGTTTTCGCAACCCCGTTAACTTGTGGCGTAAAAGTATCGGTAAAAATGGCGACTCTCATCATATCACTCCTTTATGTGAAAAGTGGGATGAATTGATAAAAAGAGATGATGCCAGAGCAAGTGCCAAGGCACATGCCGACGAACACATCTGACGGATAGTGAAGTCCTAAATAAATACGTGAAATACCGACGCATAATGCTAACGGTAATAGGAAAGCAAGTAAGCTTGGATTATAGCAAATAAATGGAATGAAGACAGAGAAAACGGCTGTTGTATGACCAGACGGGAAAGAGTGGTCTTTTAATGGATGGACTGGATATTTCGCATCCTGAATTGTTAAATAAGGACGTTTTCGTGGATACCACCTTTTTAATATTTGTACAGGAATATGGCTAATTGCTAAAGAAATAGCAGTAGCGATTGCTGCTTGGTGTAAAGTCCCTTTTGCAAAAATTAAAAAGAAAATTGTAAGTGCAATGGAGAAAGTAGCACCACCGATATGGGTAATATTGCTGAAAAAGATATTTAATGTTTTTTGATCAAAGTAGCGATTAATTCCTTTAAAAATGTAACATTCTATTTTATATAATCCACTGACCTTCATGAAAATTCTCCTCCCTCGTTTACATATATATGGAGATATTAGCTTTTATTTTAATAAGATTTTGTTGAGGGAGTAATAATGTTTTGTAAAGAAAAAGTTAGTTTTTATATAAAAAAGCTGCCAGTATTATGGCAGCAGTAAAATCATTTTTGTAGTGATTTATAATATTGACCTTTTTCAACATACTGCGTACGAATACGCTCCATATCTTTACGGTCTTCTTCTGTTAATTCACGAATGACTTTCGCGGGACGACCGAAAGCTAACGTGTTTGGTGGAATTTTCTTTCCTTGTGAAACGAGGCTTCCAGCGCCGATAAAAGCTCCTTCACCAATTTCAGCACCATCTAATATAATGGATCCCATTCCAATTAAAGCATCCTTTTTAATATGGCAGCTATGTAAAATAACTTGATGCCCAACTGTAACATCATCTTCTAAAATAAGAGGATATTGAGGGCTTTGGTGGAGTGTACATTGGTCTTGTACATTTACTCGGTCTCCAATTATTGTTGGTGACACATCACCACGGATGACTGTATTAAACCAAATACTTGATTCCTCGCCAACGGAAACGTCGCCTGTAATCGTAACATAGTCAGCGATAAAAGCACTACTCGCAATTTTCGGATTTTTTTCTTTGTAAGGATATATCATGTAAAGTCTTCCTTTCCTAGAGACTAGTTTTAGTGTATCAAATTATGAGAAAGAGTGAAATGGAGGAGGTCCGTATGTGGAATTATGAAGCAGAGGAAGCAAAAGCTGTCATTGTTATCGTGCACGGCGCAATGGAATATCACGGACGTTACGAAGCCGTTGCGGAAATGTGGAATCACATCGGCTACCACGTCGTGATGGGGGATCTTCCATCACATGGAACAACTTCAAGAAATAGAGGACATATTGATTCATTTGATGAATACATAGAGGAAGTTAAATTATGGGTGAAAGAAGCAAGAAAGTATAGGTTACCTATTTTTCTATTCGGTCATAGTATGGGTGGTCTTATCGTCATTCGTATGATGCAAGAAACGAAGAGAGAAGATGTAGAGGGTATTATTTTGAGTTCGCCTTGTTTAGGGGTAGTGACTGGACCCTCTGCTCCGCTTCAATTTGCTTCAAAAATATTAAATGTTGTGGCTCCAAAATTGCAATTTGCAACGAATCTTACGGTGGAAATGTCAACAAGGAATCATGAAGTGAGAGATGCAATGGAGAATGATTCATTGTTCTTGCGCAAAGTATCAGTACGTTGGTATAGTGAATTGATTAAGTCTATCGAAATTGCTCATAAAAAAATAGACGATTTTCCAGACGTTCCGCTCTTGCTAATGCAAGCATGTGAGGATAAACTTGTAGATAAAACACGTGTCCGCATGTGGTTTGATAATGTTAAAATAGGTGATAAGGCATATAAAGAATGGCCGAATTGTTATCACGAGTTATTAAATGAGTATGAGCGTGATGAAATTTTGAATTATATTCAGTCATTTACTGAAATACATGTCAATAATATAGTAAAAACAAACAAATAAATCATTATTTGTACATTTAATAGAGGAGATGAAGGAAGAAGTGAACGTACCGAGTAATCCCATAACGCTCATGGCGAAAGTATACCGTGATGTGTTTCCGGTTGTACACCATGAGCTAGCGATGTGGAAAGAGCGTGCCTACCATATTCCGAATGATGAGCTTCATAGTCAGGCAATCGCAAGTATTGAGCATAAAACGTTTCATTGTGAGGGTGGTGGCATTTTATCGCTGCTAGCAAATGAACACCGAGAGGAATGTATTCGTTTTATCGTAGCGTATCAAACAATCAGTGACTATTTAGATAATTTATGTGATCGCAGTACATCACTTGATCCAAATGATTTTGCCGCGCTACATGAATCAATGTTAATGGCACTATCACCTGAAGTGGAAGGTGGCGGTAATTATTATCGTTACCGTGATGATCAAGATGATGGTGGTTATTTAGATGAACTTGTTGAAACGTGCCAAGATGTTTTAAAGAAAACGAAGCACTATGACAAAATCGCTCCTGTTCTCCATGAACTTGCTTGTTATTATTGTGATTTACAAATTCATAAACACGTGAAGTTAGAAGAGAGAGAACCGCGCCTGAAAACATGGTTTGAAGCACATAAAGAAAACTTACCTGAGATGAGCTGGTTTGAATTTTCAGCATGTGCCGGTTCTACGCTTGGAATTTTCTGCCTTGTAGCATATGCATTTCATGATGAATTACATGATGAAGATATTGCGAAAATTAGACAAGGATACTTTCCTTACGTACAAGGACTTCATATCTTACTTGATTATTTCATCGATCAAGAAGAAGACCGCATAGGCGGAGATTTGAATTTCTGTAGTTATTATGAAAACGAGCAAGCTATATTAGATCGTATGAAACACTTTGTAGAAGAAGCAGAGAAGAGCATTGGTGATTTGCCTCATGCGAAGTTTCATCGTCTTATAAGCCGAGGATTACTTGGTATTTATTTATCAGATCAAAAAGTATCAGCACAAAAGAATATGCACAAAATGGCACGGCGCATTGTAAAGTACGGAGGCCTCACTTCAAGATTCTTCTATTGGAACGGGAAGATGTACCGAAAGAAAATGGCGCAGTGATGAAGAAAACCACTCATGTAGAGTGGTTTTCTTTTTATTATGATCGTATTTTTGAAAATACATATATGAGAAGTTCAATCGCAAAAATAACTAAAACAGATAGTCCGAATAAAGGCATGACAGCGCCTAATATAACCATCATGATAAAGAAAACGAGTACGCTTTTCTTATCTCTTTGCTTTGGAGGTGCTGCTAATTTTCCTTTTGGCTTTCTTGCTAACCACATTTTTACTCCGTAATAAATAAGAAGTAATAGAGATAATGTCGTTAGTAAGCATAATATTTTATTTGGCCATCCGAATAAATGTCCTTCGTGAAGTGGGATACCGTAAGTGAACCATTGTGCAAGTAATCCATAATCACGATAGTCCGTTTTTGAAATGAGTTCCCCGCTATATTGATCAAAGTAAGCTGTTATCTCTTCACTTGGTGCAACATGCATCCCTGTAATACCAGAACCGCTCGATTTCGAAACAGTGAATACACCTTTCGGATCAGCTGGTAGTGAAATAACATATGGCTTCTTTATTTCAATTCCTTTTTGTAATTCATCGACAGAAATTGCTTTCGGTTCATTTGAATTCGATTCAGGAGGAGCTTCTTTTCTTGTTGCCCACGGCAATTCTTTTACCTTTGATTCAGGCGGTGCCATGTACAATTTTGGATATCCGAGTGATTCATTAGAAGATGCAATTTTATAAATTTGGTTCCCCATAAATCCTGACCATGGCAATCCAGATGCGATTAGCAGAAAGAGAGGAATTGTAAATATAATACCGATAATAGAATGACGTCTTTTTGCCTTTTCTCGCTTATTGGATGATGGTGTGTTTTTGAATTGGCGTATACTCATGTACAATCCGGTTACAATTAAAAAGATTGTCCAGCATGCTGCAAGTTCTACAGTATAGTTGACGACAGTGCCACCAACTAAAAGAGAACTATGTAATTCCCTCATTATATTGGCAAACGTTTCACTTGCGTTTTGATCCCCAACAATTTGATTATTACTATCTAAATACACATATTTTTGTTGCCCAGTATACTCATTTGCAATCGTAAGTCTCGTATTATAATCCCCATTAAACTCACTAATTTTCGCCACGCTATAATGTGGATATTTTTTCTCTGTTAAGGAAATAGAATCAGCCATCGAAATAGATTCTGTTTGAGCGCTCTTTCCAAAATATAAATCTTTATAGATGAAATCTTCAACTTCCTCCCGAAATAAATACCCAATTCCGCTCAGTGACAAAGTAATAAGAAGCGGCGTAATAAAAAGTCCAGCATAAAAATGCCAACGCCAAAAAATGTAATGAAGCGAACGATTTTGTTTCATACTTTCAGTTCCCCTAACCTTCCCTATATGAATAACTACTTATTTAATATAGCGAGATTAAGTGTGATTACTTTGAAAGAATTGTGAAGAAAGTTAAAAGTTTTTAGGGTTTTCAACGTTTATAAATGTTTCTTCTTATTTGATAAATACATTTCAACAACCGCTTCAGCAAGATATTGAGAGGAATCAACAAAATCCTCATTCGCCACCACATTCAAATCGGTACACGCGATAATTGCAGTATCTACTTCATCTCTCAGTTGTAAAACGAGCGCATTCCACAATTCGCGAGCTTCTTCAATCTCTCCAGATTTAATGCAAGTAATAATTTGATTAATGCTTTCCTGCCATTTTTCATGATGAATGTATTTTATATTACGCTTTGCAATCCCATCTTGGTAAATCCTAGCTTGAACAGTTGCTTCTGTTGCGAGAAGAGCGACTCTTTTTGTATTTTCAGGAATTGCTTGTAACGTTTCATCGACTATATTTAAAATCGGGATAGAAAGCGAACGCTGTAATTCTTCAAAATAAAGATGCGCCGTATTACACGGCATAGCAATAAAGCTTGCGCCAGTACTTTCAAGTTTTTGTGCTCCGTCAATAATTGCTTTTTTCATCGCTTCGTGATCAATAGGGCGATCCATGTAAAATGGTGTTGGGCACGAGTAAATCATCATATGAGGAAAGTCCATATCATACTTTGCTCCGTATATTGTTTGGCACCTTGCTACAACTGTATCGACGAATGGTCCAGTTGATTTTGGACCCATTCCTGCTAGTATTCCGATCATTGTTTAGTCCCCTTTAATATGTAATTAAAAACGTTTTTTGCGAACGATAAAAAGAAATAAAGTAAGTAATAAAAATGAATATACGATAGCCCAAGCTGTGAGCCATAGCGTGTGAGTAAGTATATTAAATTTATATTGGCCAAGCATTAGAAAGCTTTCGATAGGTGGTAAAAACCATAGTAACTCTTTTTTAAACCGGATGGAGGCAATCGTTATAAGTAATATAAATGTCAGGCTAAGCCAAGCTGTGCTTGCTTTTGGAATAATATTTCTAGTAAATAAAGTTGCAATTGAAATTCCTAGTATAGAGAAAGACATGTGAGCGAGAAATCCGACTAAAAATAAAGAAACAGTCATTTTTTCATTAAACATTTGCAAAATAATTGGATAGATTACTGATATAAAAGATAATACAGTACAAATGAGAAGAGCTGTAATATATTTACCAACGTATAATGCGGAAATATTATTTGTGTGAGAAATAGTAATTTGTTCTTGTACAGGGTCTTCAGTATGAAAAATTGTGACCGTAATCCAGGCAGATAATAAATAAAGCGCGAGAGCTGTTTCTAAATATGTCGGTACAATAGGAGTCGGTTTATATGTATATACAAAAAGCAAGCTCACAAAGTACATCGCAATAGGAGGGACATACTTATACGATTTTGTATAGTCGAGAAAATGGTAACGAATAAGCGCAAACATAATAAACCTTCTTTCGATTTAAAAGTTAGGTTGTAGCAGTGTGATAGATGCTTTTTTATGTAATAAAAACTGAAGTATTTCGTTTGTATATTCTTTTTCGATTTGTAATTGAATAAGATTTTGATTTGCATTGTGTGCAACGTGTATAAAACCGGATTGCTTTTGTAGTTCTATTGCTGAAAATGTGTCGTGAACGATTGCCTCAATATAGACCTGTTCTGCTACTTTTTGTGCAGAGGTATTTTCTGCAATTGTATGATTTGCTAACGTCACAATTCTATCGGCGAAGTTTTCTAATAGTTGTTTTTCGTGACATGTGAAGAGTATAGATATACCTTGTTGTTTTAATGAGAGTAAAATATGTTCTAATTCTTGCTGAGAGTTAGGATCGAGCCCAGAAAGCGGTTCATCTAAAATTAATAAATGGACGTCTGTAAGTAATGCTTGCATAATACTAGTTTTTTGTTTCATACCTTTTGAAAAGTTTCGTACAACAGAATGTCTTGCATGCTGTAAATGAAAAGATTCAAGAAGCATCGGGATTTTATCTTTTAAATATTTGGTTGATAAACCGTGAATGTGGCCGAGATGATATAAATAATCCTCTAATGTAAAACGAATCCCTTCAGGAAAATGTTCAGGTACATAGCCAATTTGTATATATTCTTTTCTTTGAAGTGCCCCTGCCGTAGGTGAAACAAATCCTGCAATTATTTTGAGTAGAGTACTTTTTCCCGTCCCGTTTCCGCCAACAATGGCGAGTGCTTCTCCTTCTGGAAGGGATAAATCAATATTGTCTAGTATAAGTGATTTGCCGTACTTCTTTTGAATTCCCCGTAGTTCTACTAGCAAAGTTCTATCCTTCTTTCTTTAAATAGTCTATATATCCATTATATAGGAGAATAAAAAAAGACGTGCAGTGAATGCACGTCTTTTTTTGTTATGTTTTGTCGAACAATCGATATATCCCGAGTTACGATAGATATAATTGAAAAATCGTTGATATATTATCGCTTCTCAATCGCCACAATAAATGGCGGGTTATTTTGTTGATTAATGAAGCCGTATTGCAGTACGTGTGCTTGTTTTTGGTCTAGTTCTTCGGCAAATTTAAGTACAGCGTCGCGTTCTACTTGTCCTTCTGGATGTCCGTGGTAAATGACAAGGACGATGATACCTTCAGGCGCCATTACTTCTAATAATTGCTCGATCGCCGAGATTGTTGAGTTCGGTTTTGTGACGATATGTTTGTCTCCGCCAGGAAGGTAACCTAAGTTGAAAATTGCACCTGTTATTTTTCCTTGTGCGTCTTCCGGTAATACGGATAGAAGTGTATCGTGACTATCGTGAACTAAAACAGTACGTTCGAAAAGTTTTTTTTCTTTTAGACGAGTTGTTGAGCTTTCAATCGCCTCTTTTTGAATATCAAATCCAAATACTTTTCCGTTATCTCCAACGATTTCAGCTAGGAAGCAAGTGTCATGGCCGTTTCCTAAAGTTGCATCTACAGCGTAATCGCCTTCTTTTACTGCCGTTTGCAGAAGCGAGCGAGCAAACGGTAATACACGTTCTAATTTCATTTTTGTTTCTCCTCATTTGCATATTTTCCTTGCCAGCTTCCGCGGCGTACAAATTCTGCATCGATGGAATTTAATACTTCCCATTTATTTAAGCTCCACATTGGACCGATCATTAAATCAGGCGGACCGTCACCTGTGATGCGGTGCACAATTACGTCTTCTGGAATAATTTCAAGTTGGTCAACAACGAGGCTTACGTAATCCTCAAGAGAAAGGAATTCGAGTTGTCCTTTTTCATATTGCTTCACCATTGGCGTTCCTTTTAATAAATGAAGTAAGTGGATTTTAATTCCTTGTACGTCAAGCTTCGCTACTTCACGTGCTGTTTCCATCATCATGTCGTAATCTTCAAGTGGAAGGCCGTTAATAATATGAGAACAAACTCGAATGCCGTGCTTACGTAATTTATTTACACCTTCCACATAAGACGGATAATCGTGAGCGCGATTAATAAGATTTGCAGTACGTTCATGAACAGTCTGTAGTCCGAGTTCAACCCAAAGGTAAGTGCGTTTATTTAAGTCCGCTAAATATTCAACAACATCGTCCGGTAAACAATCTGGACGAGTCGCAATAGAAAGACCGACAACGTCTTTTTCTGCTAGAAGCGGTTCGAATTTTTCTTTTAACACTTCAAGTGGTGCATGTGTATTTGTGTACGCCTGGAAATAAGCGATACATTTTCCGTCTTTCCACTTTGAGCGCATTTTTTCTTTCATTTCATGATATTGCGTTATAACATCATCGCGGCGATCGCCAGCGAAGTCACCAGATCCAGCAGCACTGCAAAATGTACAACCGCCATAAGCAACTGTACCGTCACGGTTCGGGCAATCGAAGCCAGCATCTAATGAAACTTTAAAGATTTTTTCACCAAATTCATTTCGTAAATGATAATTCCATGTATGATAACGTTTATTGTCGTTTGTATATGGAAAAGGGTTTTGAACCTTCATTACTTTCCCTCCTAAGCCGAGTCAAAATAACACAAAATCCATTATAACATACTCATAAGGTTCATAAGGAAGGGACACACTAAAGGGGAATTGAAGCAAGGAGGGACAATTATGGCAGAGCGTCAATCACTTGAATCGTATATTACACAAGCGGAACAAGCGGTGGAATATGCGAAAGAACAATTAGATCAAGGTATGAGACAAGAGCATTATAATACGATGGAGTATTCGGATGCGCAGTTGCAATTAGAACAAGCATATAACGATTTACAAACGATGCAACAACATGCGAATGATGAGCAACGTGAGCAATTAAATAGAGCACGTATGGCAATTCGCCAATTGCAACATCAAATGATTATTACACCGCACTAATAAGGAGTGAATGTAATGGCGAAACGTTCAGATCAAAATAACCCAGAGCAAAAAACACAAAATGGACATAACGCTGAGTTTTCGAATGAACTTGATCCGATTGTTCAAGTAAAACAGCGTAATAGTAAAAAAGGACAACCTCAAAAGTCGAAACAATCAGAGTAGACCAGGTCGCAATATGACCTGGTTTTATTTTGCTATATGACAATAATGTAAGATTTATGTAAGGTTTGTCGATAGTTGCGAGCAGCTTTCTCCAGTAGAGTAAGGAAGGATTAAGTTTTATACAAGGAGTTGCTTTATGGGGAACAATATTACAAACAAGCGAATTGATGAGTTAGATTACATTCGTGGCTTTGCACTACTGGGAATTATTTTAGTAAATATTCTCGCATTACTTAACATTAAAATTCCAGATCCTAATACAGTGGATGCTAGCTATCAAAGATTTTTATACTTATTTGTAGAAGGTCGTTTCTTCTCAATCTTCTCATTCTTATTTGGAGTGGGATTCTATATCTTTATTTCAAGAGCGATTGCGAAAGGGAAAAATGGCTATGTTTTATTTTTACGTCGCTTAGTAGCATTATTTATTTTTGGTTTAATTCATCAAATGTTTCAGCCTGGAGAAGCACTAGCGTTATACGCAATTTGTGGGTTAATCGTTTTACCGTTTTATAAAGCGAAAAAAGAAGTGAATGTAGTAATTGGTCTTATTCTTACGGTAGCTTTTAGTATTATGGCAGCTAAGGAATTATTACCATTAGGGTTAATTTTATTAGGTCTTGCTGCGGGGCAGTATAAAGTATTTGAAAATCTTTCAGCAAAAATTAAACAAGTCGCTATTTTTACAGGAATTATGTTTGTTTTAAGTGTTGTCGCGTTATGGTATCAATATGGACACGTTCCTGCCGAACCATTTGTAAATATGATGCTCATGAATGAGGATGGAACAGTGGACGCTGCAGGTCAATTCTTAAAAATTGGCATTACAGTTGGACCAATTATTTCAGCTTTCTATGTAGGAGCATTAATTTTATTACTTCAGTTAAAACCAGTTCAAACATTATTAGCACCATTGAAATACTACGGTCGTATGGCTTTAACAAATTATATCGGACAAACTGCAATGATTTTAATCGCAGGAAGTGTATTTAACTTTGCAGGAAATTTAACTTATATGCAGACGTTATATGTATGTATTGCAATTTACGCAATTCAAATTGTATGTAGCGTAATTTGGATGAAAATCTTTAAAATGGGTCCATTAGAATGGATTTGGCGTGTTATTACGTACTGGACGGTAACACCTTTAAAGAAATAAAGAGAGAAGTGGGCTGTTCCTTTTGTGGAGCAGCCCATTTTTTATTTTCAGCTTTTGTAGTTGCGCCGATATATTTGAAAAATCGCCGATATAATTTCATTTACCGATTCAATATGTCACTAATATTTAAAGTAGTAAAAGCCAAACTTACAAGCACACCTTTTTTATATTACAAAAGTGTAAGGTAAATGTAATGTTAACAAATAGCAGTTCACTTCTAAAAAGCGCAAAATAGGTAATGGAAAAACAAGCGTAGGAGGATATATATGACGAAACCAGTTGTAGACGTGAAAAACGTTCAAAAAGTGTACGGTAAAAAAGGTGAGAACCAATCACACGCGTTAAAGGGTGTTTCATTCTCAATTCAAGAGGGTGAGTTTGTTGGAATTATGGGACCATCTGGTTCTGGTAAAACGACATTATTAAATGTAATTTCAACGTTAGATAAGGCAACGGGCGGCGTTGTTGAAATTGCGGGAACGGATATTACGAAAATGAAGCAAGGTGAGCTTTCAGATTTCCGTTCGCAAAAATTAGGATTTATCTTCCAAGATTTTAACTTATTAGAGAACTTATCTATTTATGAAAACATTGCACTTCCACTTTCTCTTCAAGGTGTCGCATCACGTAATATTGGACCGAAAGTAGAAAAAGTAGCGGATATGTTAGGGATTACAGAAATACTTCAAAAGTATCCATCTGAAGTATCTGGTGGACAGAAACAACGTTCAGCAGCAGCGCGTGCACTTGTGCATGAGCCGGCAATTATTTTAGGGGACGAGCCAACAGGAGCGCTTGATTCTAAAAATGCAACGAGTTTACTTGATGCGATGACAAACTTAAATAAAGATCAAGGCGTATCGATTATGATGGTTACGCATGATCCATATAGTGCAAGTTACTGTCAGCGTATTTTATTCATTCAAGATGGTGAGCTATATAAAGAAATTCATCGCGGTGGTATGCGTGAAGAGTTCTACAAAGAAATTTTAGATGTACTTGCAGATTTAGGTACACAAAAGGCGTAAGAAAGGAGGTTCCAGTATGTTATTTAAACTTTCCATGTCGGGGCTGAAAAGTAAGCTGAAAGATTATATCGTCTTACTTGTTGGTCTTGTCATGTCGATTTCAATTTTTTACATGTTCCAAACGTTAGCACTGAATAAAGCGTTTTTAGAATCTAATTCAGTGATTAAATCTATTGGATTCGTATTCCAAGCAGGATCATTTTTATTAGCAATTATAACGTTCTTCTACATTTTATATGCAAACTCTTTCTTATTATCTCTTCGTCAAAAAGAGTTCGGTATGTATATGATGTTAGGTGCGAAAAAACATAAAGTTACATTACTTATGTTTATTGAAACAATCGTATTAGGTGCTGCGTCTCTTGCAATCGGGATTGCAGTTGGAGTAGGACTTGCAGAAGGTATTGGACAGTTATTAATGAAACAGCTTGAATTTGCTGGTGAAGGGTATAAAGCATTTTATCTACCATCTATGACTGTTACTTGCATCTTCTTCTTTGCACTATTTGTATTATCAGCAATTATGAACAGTATTAAATTGTCACGTATTTCTGTATTGCAACTAGTACATGCAGATGCACAAACAGAGCGTGTTGCAGTAAAAGGTAAAAAGACAGTTGTAGTGGCATTCCTTGCTGTGATTTTATTAGGTATAGGTTATGCATCTATGATCTATATGGAAAAACTAAAAGAGATGGGAATCCTTATTGCATTAATTACAACGACAGCTGGTACTTACATGCTATTTGGCTCACTTCTTCCAGTCATTATTAAAAAGTTAAAAAGTAATAAAAAGCGTAGTGAAAAAGGACTTAATGCTTTTACATTTGCACAATTAAACTTCCGAATTAATAGTTTAACGAAAGTACTTGCAACAGTGGCAATGTTAGTTGCACTTGGAGCTGGTGCAATTTCAGGTGGCATGGCATTTAAAAATAACGTTATCAAAATGGTAGATGGTTTAGTAATATATGATTCAGTAGTTCATAATCCAACAGCTGAAGAAAAGAAAATTTTAGATGGTATTACATTTAAAGAGAAAAGCGAATATCGTTATAAAGTTGATGATAAATACGTTTACTATTTAAAAGAAGATTTAGAGAAAAATCGTCCTTTAGTAAAAGATATGGCAAAGATGAAGTCGATGAAGGATTTAGTAAATACTAAGAAGGCTTCACAGGAATTACCAGTAGGCGCAGTTTCTAGAGAAATGAATGAAAAAGATGCGAACGCTAAAGAACTTTCAGTGGAATGGATAGATGCTTTTAGTACAATCCATCCATATTATTTATACAATGATCATGCAATTAAAATTGTAGATCAAAAAATGTATGATGGGATGAATGGTAAAGAAGGTATAGCATTTATCGGAAAAACAGATGATTTTTTAACATATAAAAAAGAATGGAAAAAACTTGATGAGTTGCAGCTAGATAAATATAAAAATGTAAAAGCTGAACAAATGGATAGTAAATATCAAGCTTATAGTGGGTTCTATGGCATTGCGAGTGGAACAGTATTTATGGGATTCTTCCTTGGAATTGCGTTCTTAGCAATGATGGCAAGCTGCCTTATGTTTAAAATTCTTTCTGGTGCATCAAAAGATATTACGCGTTATCAAATGCTTCGTAAAATCGGTGTGCGCCGTGAGTTACTAACGAAATCGATTTATAAAGAGTTATTCTTAGTATTCTTATTCCCAGCAATTGTGGGTATCGCTCACGTATTAGTTGGTATGAATATTTTCGGATTTATTTTAATCGATCCGTACTTCCGTATTTGGGTACCAATTGTAATTTTCGTAGTTATTTATGCGATTTATTACTTCATTACCGTTCAATTGTATAAAGGAATTGTTCTTCCGAAAGAAGACTAATAATAAAAACCGAGCAAAAACGCTCGGTTTTTATTATTTTCAGAAAAAAACACTTTAATGTTACTGAAATGTATAATATAATGTAAGTAAGTAACGTAATATAAAAGTAGAAGTAGCTGTATAAGGAAAGGAGGAATCCAATCTGTAGAAAGAAGCTGAACTTTTATCCCCACATTTTTTTACCGCAACGTATTTATACAATCGTAAGTTTCCACATTGAAAGTTTTCAGAACCACCTGAGTATATTGTGAAAATAATGGATAACACATGGAAATCTCATAGCATGATAAGGTAAAATGGACAACATAATGAGAAAATTACCGTTCATAAGATGAGGAGAATACATGTATGGAAGTTGTAGAGGCATTAAAAGATATAAGCCAAATTGAGGCTATGAAAAAATATTTAAAAGAGCACTCCCAGCGAGATTATCTTTTATTTGTTATTGGAATTAACACAGGATTAAAAATTACAGAACTACTTAGCATGAAATTTGAAGATGTATTAAATGAAGACGGGACTGTTAAAGAGTTTTATGCTCTTCCTGTGAAAGATGAAAAATTTAAACAAGATATTTATTTAAATACAAAAGTAAAAGAAGCGCTTTTAGATTACGTACAATCTATTGGCGTTAAAAGAGAAAATTACGTATTTCAATCTAATAAAACGCCAAATTCAATTACGCGCCAACAAGCGTATCGTGTAATTCATAATGCTGCAGAAGCAGTTGGAGTTGTTGGTAAAATCGGAACGAATTCAATGCGAAAAACGTTCGGATTTCATGCGTACAAAAGAGGGATAGCGATTGCGCTATTGCAAAAACATTTTCATCACGCGACTCCATCAGAGACACTAAAGTATTTAGGTATCTCAAAGGATGAGACCTTTAAAACGGAGATTGATGTCGATTTATAAAAGCCGTAACTAAAAAATTAGGAGGCGGAAAATATGAATATTAGAGAGAGTGAACTGCCGGGTATTGGATGTAAGTTTGAAGTGATTACAAAAGGTAATGAAAAGATGGTTATCGTTATTCATGATGATGGCCGAAGAGAAATGTACCATTTTGATGCTGATCATGAAGAGAGTATTTCAAGTGTCTCTCTTCGTGATTCTGAAGCGAGACAAATTGCAGCTATATTGGGCGGAATGGTATATAGGCCACAAGCTTTAGATACGATTGAAATGGCTTTTGAGGGATTATCAATTGAGTGGTTTAAGGTGGAAAATAATGCACCAGTTGTACAAAAAACAATTGGTAGTTTACATGTTCGAAACACATATAACGTAACGATTATTGCCATTTTGAAAAAGAATATGAAGAAGTTCTTTAATCCAGGCCCAGATTCTATCATTGAAGCTGGCGATATGCTCGTATTATCAGGCGAAAGACATGAAGTAAAAAGAATTATTAATGAGTTGCTTTCAGTAGGAGGGGATTCATAATCGATGGATACTTTAATCTTTGAAGTTGGAACTGCGTTAGTATTAGTCGCTTTTGCAGCTATTCTCGCTGCAAAGTTAAAGTTCTCGATTATTCCGTTTCTCATTATACTCGGTATGCTAGTGGGACCACATGCCCCAGATTTAGGGCTTATCGATTTAAGATTTATTGAAAGTGGAGAAGTTATTTCCTTCCTCGGCCGTGTTGGCGTTATATTCCTCTTATTCTATTTAGGCTTAGAATTCTCAATTAAAAAATTAATTAAATCAGGAAAATCAATTGCTTTTGGGGGAACTGTTCATATATCGCTTAATTTTATATTAGGTTTACTTTACGGATATATAATGGGTTTCCCCTTATTAGAAACATTAATTATTGCTGGGATCATAACAATTTCATCGAGTGCAATTGTTGCGAAAGTAATTGTTGATTTAAGAAGATCTGGTAATAAAGAGACGGAGCTAATTTTAGGAATCATTATGTTTGATGATATCTTTTTAGCGGTATATTTATCAGTCGTTTCAGGATTAGTACTCGGAGGGGCAACGTCATTTGTAGGTGCTCTTACATCTATTTTAATCGCAGTAGGGTATATGCTACTATTCTTTGTAGTTGCTAGAAAAGCTACACGATTCTTAAATAAAATGTTAGATATTTCGTCCAATGAAATTTTTATTATCGTAATATTCGCTATTTTATTCTTTGTAGCAGGATTTTCAGAAACGATTCATGTTGCAGAGGCAATTGGAGCATTATTACTAGGACTCGTTTTTTCTGAAACAGAGCATAGTGATCGAATTGAACAGCTTGTCGTTCCGTTTCGTGATTTCTTTGGAGCTATATTCTTTTTCAGCTTCGGTTTAAGTATAGACCCATTTTCACTTGGCGGAGCAGTGTGGTTGGCATTAGGAGCAGTTTTCATTACTCTTATCGGTAATTTTACTGCTGGAATGGTTGCGGGGCGTAAAGCTGGGTTATCGCATAAGGCTTCTACGAATATCGGTTTAACACTTGTATCACGCGGAGAATTTTCCATTATCGTCGCGAATATTGGAATTGCGGGCGGCTTAATGGCAACGATTAAACCATTCTCAGCTTTGTATGTTTTAATATTAGCATCGTTAGGACCTTTGTTAACAAAAGAATCTGGGAGAATATATTCCTTACTAGATAAAATATTTAAATGGAGCGCTAAAGAAAGTGCGAAGCGAGAAAAAGAAGTTGGATAGTACAAATAAGGGTAGACTGCATGAAAATTTCATGCAGTCTACCCTTTTATATATTGTTACTGTTGTCGTTTTTTGTCGGTAAGTCGATATATTTTAATAATCGCTGATATAATCCAAGAAGTAATCAATATAATTTCATTTACCGCAAAACCATTATCTGAATTTCATCAACTATTAATCAGTTGCCTTCCTATTTAAAAACGACTACAATTTTACTGTTATATATATGAACGAAAAAAATAGAATAGGAGGGGAAACTATGCCAAGGAAAGTATGGCTATTAGTAGCTGGGATGATTATTAATGTCACGGGTGCTTCTTTTTTATGGCCTTTTAATACAATTTATTTGCATGATCACCTAGGCAAATCTTTATCTGTGGCCGGAATTGTATTAATGATCAACTCGCTTACTGGTGTAATCGGAAACTTGCTCGGCGGTGTTTTATTTGATAAATGGGGCGGTTATAAATCAATTTTAGTAGGGATTGTCATTACACTTGTATCGATTTTAGGTCTTGTGTTCTTCCACGGTTGGCCGTTATATGTTGTGTGGCTAGCGTTAATCGGCTTCGGTTCTGGGATGGTCTTCCCATCGATGTACGCGATGGTTGGTACGGTTTGGCCAGAGGGCGGAAGACGAGCGTTTAATGCGATGTACGTTGGACAAAACGTTGGTATTGCGATTGGAACAGCGTGCGGTGGTTTAGTTGCTTCATATCGTTTTGATTATATTTTCTTAGCGAACTTTATTTTATACTTTGTTTTCTTCTTAATTGCTTTTATTGGATTCCGTGGTATGGAAGACAAGAAAGAGCCAGGAGTGCAAAAAGAAGTCGAGACGAAAAAAGGTTGGTCACTTACACCTGGATTCAAAGCACTTCTTATCGTATGTGTAGCATATGCTTTATGCTGGGTTACATACGTACAGTGGCAAGGAGCGATTGCAACACATATGCAAGAATTGAATATTAGCCTTCGCCACTATAGTTTATTATGGACGATAAACGGAGCGATGATCGTTTGTGCGCAGCCGTTAGTTAGTATGTTAATTCGCTGGATGAAGCGTTCTTTAAAGCAACAAATTATGATTGGAATTTTCATTTTTGCGGCGTCATTCATTGTGTTAAGTCAAGCGCAGCAATTTACGATGTTCCTCATTGCGATGGTAACATTAACAATTGGTGAGTTATTTGTATGGCCTGCGGTTCCAACGATTGCAAATATACTTGCACCAAAAGATAAATTAGGGTTTTATCAAGGGGTCGTAAATAGTGCGGCGACTGTAGGGAAAATGTTCGGGCCGGTCGTTGGCGGAGCAATTGTGGATTTATACAATATGGAAGTATTGTTTATAGCAATCATGGTAATGCTTGTAGTAGCGCTTATAGCAACGAGTATTTATGATAAACGAGTAAAAGTAGAAGAAACAGTTGAAGAAAAAATTGCAGTTTAGTTTGACGGAACATGTTCACATGTTTTAGAATATATTTAAATAAAACAACCTTTAGAACAAGGGAGATAGCTCGGCTGTCTTAAGATAAATTCGTTAGTTATTAAGAGTAACGATTAACCGAGAAGTCCTCGCTTTAAGTAAGCTCTTAAGAGATACTAGGTGAAGGATAGTTCACTTAACTTATATGTGTAATAACAGTGAGAAGGAGTAGTAGTAATAGAAGCTGGTTTAGAGAGTTGACGGTCGGTGCAAGTCAATCCACGTTTCGTTATGAACTCGCCTTTGAGTTGCAGTTGTGAAACTAATAGTAGCAATTGCCGTTAATCCACGTTACGGATCTAAGCGAATGTATATTTTTACATTAATTTAGGGTGGTACCGCGGGAATCTATAACCTCTCGTCCCTTTCTAGGGATGAGAGGTTTTTTGTATTTTGGGCGGTGAAAATAAATAGAATTTCAAGGAGGGTATCTCATGAGCTTTAATCATCAAGATATTGAGAAGAAGTGGCAAGGGTACTGGGAAGAGAATAAAACATTCCGTACGCCAGATGAGACAGAAAAACCAAAATTTTATGCACTAGATATGTTCCCATATCCATCAGGTGCAGGCCTACACGTAGGACATCCAGAAGGTTATACAGCGACAGATATTTTATCTCGTATGAAGCGTATGCAAGGGTATAACGTTCTTCATCCAATGGGATGGGATGCATTTGGTCTTCCAGCAGAGCAATATGCACTTGATACTGGAAACAGCCCAGCTGAATTTACAGAGCATAATATTAATACGTTCCGTAACCAAATTAAATCATTAGGTTTCTCTTATGATTGGGACCGTGAAGTAAATACAACAGATCCAAACTACTATAAGTGGACACAATGGATCTTCTTAAAACTATTTGAAAAAGGCTTAGCTTACGTTGATGAAGTACCTGTAAACTGGTGTCCAGCACTTGGTACAGTACTTGCAAACGAAGAAATCATTGACGGTAAGAGTGAGCGTGGTGGACATCCAGTTGAGCGTCGTCCGATGAGACAGTGGATGTTAAAAATTACAGCTTACGGAGATCGTCTATTAGAAGATCTAGATGAGCTTGATTGGCCTGAAAGTTTAAAAGATATGCAACGTAACTGGATCGGTCGTTCTGAAGGTGCAGAAGTACACTTCAACATCGACGGTACAGATGAGAAGTTCACAGTTTTCACAACGCGTCCTGATACACTATTTGGTGCAACATATTGTGTACTTGCTCCGGAACATGCACTTGTTGCAGAAATTACAACAGCAGAACAAAAAGAAGCGGTAGAAGCTTACATTAACGCTGTAAAAATGAAGAGTGACCTAGAGCGTACAGAACTTGCGAAAGAAAAAACTGGTGTATTCACTGGTGCTTACGCAGTTAACCCAGTAAACGGTGAGAAATTACCAATCTGGATTGCTGACTATGTTCTTGCAACTTACGGAACAGGTGCTGTAATGGCAGTTCCAGCTCACGATGAGCGTGATTATGAATTCGCATCAGTATTTAATCTTCCAATGAAGGAAGTTGTAAAAGGCGGAGATATTACGAAAGAAGTGTACACAGGTGATGGTGCACACGTAAACTCAGCATTCCTTGATGGATTAAATAAAGAAGAAGCAATCGCAAAAATGATTGAATGGCTTGAAGTAACGAGCGCAGGAAATCAAAAAGTAACGTACCGTCTACGTGACTGGTTATTCAGCCGTCAACGTTACTGGGGTGAGCCAATTCCAGTAATTCACTGGGAAGATGGTACAATGACAGCTGTGAAAGAAGAGGAATTACCATTAGTTCTTCCGAAAACAGAAAACATCCGTCCTTCAGGTACAGGTGAATCACCACTTGCTAACATTGACGAGTGGGTAAATGTTGTTGATCCTGAGACTGGTAAAAAAGGTCGTCGTGAAACAAATACAATGCCGCAATGGGCTGGTAGCTGTTGGTATTACCTACGTTACATCGATCCAAACAATAGCGAAGCACTTGTAGATCCTGAAAAAGTAAAACAATGGCTTCCAGTTGATATTTATATCGGTGGTGCAGAGCACGCTGTACTTCACTTACTATATGCTCGTTTCTGGCATAAAGTATTATACGATATCGGTGTAGTTCCAACGAAAGAACCGTTCCAACAATTATTCAACCAAGGTATGATTCTAGGTGAAAACAACGAGAAAATGAGTAAATCAAAAGGTAACGTTGTAAACCCTGATGATATCGTAGCAAGCCACGGTGCAGATACACTTCGTCTATACGAAATGTTCATGGGACCATTAGATGCTTCAATTGCTTGGTCTGAAAATGGTCTTGACGGAGCTCGTCGTTTCCTAGACCGCGTATGGCGTCTATTCGTTCAAGATAACGGTGAATTAAGTGAGAAAATTACTGACGCACCAAATAAAGAGCTTGAAAAAGCTTACCATCAAACAGTGAAGAAAGTAACAGAAGACTATGCAGAGCTTCGCTTCAACACAGCGATTTCTCAAATGATGGTATTCATCAACGATGCATACAAAGCTGAAACACTTCCAAGAGAATATGTAGAAGGTTTCGTAAAAATGATTGCACCAGTTGCACCTCATATCGGGGAAGAGCTATGGAGCAAACTTGGATACAATGAAACAATCACATATGCAAGCTGGCCAACATTTGATGAGTCTAAACTTGTAGAAGATGAAGTTGAAATCGTTGTTCAAGTTATGGGTAAAGTTCGCGCAAAACTAACAATGAGTAAAGACGCATCAAAAGAAGAAATGGAACAACTTGCACTTGAAGCAATTCAAGACCAAATTGAAGGGAAAACAGTTCGTAAAGTAATTGTTGTTCCTGGAAAACTTGTTAACGTTGTTGCAAACTAATGTATTCTAAATAAAAGCTCAGAGTATTTATACTCTGAGCTTTTTTGTGTAAAAAATAATCTTTGGATCACTTTTATATAAGTTTTTAATTTATAAAGAAGTTTACTTTAAAGGCGTTTTGCATCTTTTCCTTTAATTTGTTTGTTGAGGAATTCTTATAAAGACAAACACCTATTCTTCACTAGGAAATATGATAAAAAAGGTAGGTAAAATTGAGCAGAAGAGGTGAAAGGAATGAAAGGGATGGACAATAATGCACCACATGGTTTCTTCGGGGGTGGATCGGATAGTTATGAACAAATGATGTTAATGGGAGGAGGACAACAAGGATACGGTGGAATTCCGAGCTGGATGGGTGGAGCAGCAGGAGGATTTCCAACATCGGTAGCTGGCATGCAAACTGGAATGCCTACATTAATGGGAGGATTTTCGACATCAGGGGCTGGAATGCCTACAGTAACAGGAGGATTTCCAACATCAGTAGCTGGCGTACAGACAGGAATTCCAGTAGGGGGACCAACTACATTTCCTTCTTTCGTTGGAGGAGTGCAGACAGGATTCCCTGTACCGGGAGTAGGTGTAGTGGCAGGAGGAGTAGGTGGTTATCCACAGGGTGTTCACGATCATCATGTACATCACCATCACCAAGGCCACCACGGTCATCATGTACATCACCACCACCAAGGCCATCATGGTCATCATCACCATCAAGGCCAACATGGCCACCACGGTCATCATCACCATCAAGGTCACCAAGGCCATCATGGTCATCATCACCATCAAGGTCACCAAGGCCATCATGGTCATCACCAACAACAAGTACATCATCAAGGTCACCACCACATTCATCCGCAAGCTGTTCTTTATCAAACTCACCAAGGCCAACATGGTCACCATGGACATCACCACCAAGGCCAACATCATGGACACCAAGGTCACCACCATCACCAAGGTCATCAAGGCCAACACGGTCATCATGGGCACCAAGGCCAACATCATGGACACCAAGGTCAACAGCACCAACATCATCAACAATATCAGCAATATCAACAACAGCAACAATCTTCTCCTTGGACAGGTGGAATTGGGGCAGGAGCAGCAGGGGCAGCGGCAGGAGCAGCTAGTATTAGTGGAGCAGCAGGACACGCAGGGCACGTGGGTCATTAATGATTGGCAGAAAAAAAGCCATAATAAAAAACTGCTAGGAAATCCTAGCAGTTTTTTTCAGCTTCTTGACGCTGACGTTCAATTTCAGCACGAAGTTGTGGTTCCGGTGCTTGCCAGCCTTCTGGCTTTAGAATCTTACCGTCGCCTTCACGGAATCGAGGCTTCCCATCAGGGAATAGTTTTGCCATGTTGGCGTTGTTTACAATTTCGAATCCTTTATCTGGACGTACGCCCATTTCTGCAAACGTTCCGAATGCAAAGTAAATAAGGTCAATCAGTGCATCGTATTGATCTTCAACAGTCGTTGCCTCTAGAAATTCTTCTAGTTCTTCCTGCATAAAACTTGCACGGATTTTTGCACGCTCTTCTGTTAATTTTGTTGGAGTATTTGTCACAGGATGTCCGAATACTTCATGCATTTTCGCAACAAGTTCGTATCCTTTATCTAAACCTTTTTCGTTTGTCATGTTGTTTCATCCTTTCTTACGTTATGCCGAAGTTTATTGTAACATAAGGTGATTATGAAATGAAAAGAACATCTTATCGAAATAAGATGTTCGCTCGTTATTCTTCTTTTTTTATTAAAATGGATAGAATAAGATCGATGCCAAAAATACCGACGAGTAACATTGGTATAACGACAAGCAAGTAACGTGTGAAGGAAACATTTTTTAAGTATGTATGAGCAAATAAAAAGACGCCGAGAAATAAAATACCATTTAAAATAGGCTTTACTAATTTTTTAGACATAAGCTCCCCCATAAATATCTTCTCTCTCTATTTGATAATAAAAAACTCCTCTCTCCGTTGTATCATGCTGGAGAGAGGAGTTCAATCATTTCTCATTCAATTACACCAGAATTTGTAATGTCTACGGTGTATTTTATAGTAACGGGAACATCTTTGTACATTTTTTTCCACTCTTCTAATTTGAATGGGCGATAATGTTGCTTATATTTAGCTCCTAGCCCGAGAGGGTCGACATCTAAAGATTTAAACTGCTTAATTAATTTCTTACCTTGTGTCTCCAATTGTTTTTGAACAACCTTCTCAATCTTTTTTGTGTTCTTAGCATTCTCTAAGTTAATCTGTTTCGATACTTCTTGAATACGAGCCTCAAGTTTAACATGAATGGAAAAGAAAGGCTTACCATTTTTTATTTTTATATCGTATGTTGGAACAGAACGAATATTATTAATCATTACGTACCCAGGATCTGCTTTAAATTCATGTGAATCTAACTTATGTTTTTCTAAAAGTCCTTTGAATATAAACATATCTTTTTCCGCGATTTTACCAACGTATTTATCCTTTTTAAAAAGACCAATTCCCGTGATTTTTATTTTATCACCATGTTTCTTTAAAATTGGAATATAGTAGTCTTGCCCTTCTTGATAATAACGGAATGCTCCTACATGCAGATTATCTGTTGGTAAAGGACCGGTCTCCATATTATGTTCTAGCATTTTTTTTATATAAATTGCAACGTTGGATGAAGTCGTGTACTTTCCTTTTAAAAGCTCAGTACCATTACCTTCAAGTAAAGCAACATATAAGGCATTTCCGATGTTTACATCACGAATTAATGTATCGAAGGAAGCAACCATTCCTTTCTTAGCAATTCGGGTGGTAAATAGAGCAACCCGCATTTGCCCGCTAGCAAATGGTTGAGAAGACTCTAAAGATGTGTCGGCTTTTACTTGTTTTACCGCATTTGCTGTTCCTTCAAAAACTTGAACTTTGTTCCCTTTTTGCTGAATAGGACAAACAAATGTTACCTTTATTTTATTATCTTTTGCTACATCGAAGACAGTTCCTTGGATAAGGTGTACGTCATCGATAATATTTTTTTGTAAACATCCAGTTAGACTAAAGAGTGTTATACAAGAGATAAGTATTAATTTATTTTTGATTTTTTCCATTTTCTTTTCACCCACACAATAATAAATAGAATTGGGATGTATACATAAATGAGCCAAAAGCTTCCTTTTGATGCATTACTAATAAAATTATTAATATCGTGTCTGTTTGTTAAAAGTTGTGAAACAATGAGAGTGATAAACATAAAAGCGATTAAAACACCTCTTTGTTTTACACGGAATATTTCGTGCGTTGCTCTCGCTGCTGCCCATAAAGGTAGAATAAAACTTGTAATAATAACGAGGGCATAAGCTGAAATTGCGATATATTCTAGCCTTTCTATGAATGGTAATTGAATAACTTGGGTCATAGAAAGTTGGGCCCATATCGTTTTTAATAATTGTTTTTCACTAAAAAACGAAAAGGCTAGAAGGGTGCTAAATAAATATAGAAGGTTTGAAAATAGTGCCCCATATTGAGCAAATTTATGAGATTGTTTAGGGTTTTTCACAAATGGATAAACCATAAGGTAAATCTCAAAACCAGTCATACTGTAGATTGACAGTTGAGCGGATTTTAAAATATCTGAAAAAGAATGTGTGAAGATGGGTAATAAATTCTCCCAATGTGAGTATTTCAAAACGAATAAGCTTAGAAATAAATACCCTAGTGTACCACCGACAGAGATGACGCAAATGCCTGTAATGACACGAAAACCAGAAGAAATGATGTAATAGCTAACTAGGCACAAAAATAGTGTTAACATAAAGGTGGAGGCAGTTGGGAACATCCATACTTGAATAATTTCAACATATGTTCGAATAACCGAAATACTGACGATTAAAAAATAAGTTGCAAAGATGATATTAAAGACGTTCCCTATCCACTTTCCAAAGGTTTGTCGTTGTAAATCAATTAAATTCCCGTTTGTTTCTTTTAATAAAAAATACATCATCCATATAAGAATTTGGATACAGAGTCCTGTGATTAGAACGCCCATCCAGCCGTCATATCCAGCGGCCTTTGCGGTGATTCGAGCAAATCCGAGAACGCCAGCTCCAAACTGTGCACCGTGAATTAAGAAGAAAACAAAGACAGGAGATATTTGATATTTTTCTTGAACTTTACTCATCGAATGCACCTCATTTCTTAATCATCAAAGTCTGATCTATGTTTTGTTGAAATTCCTTTCGCTGCTTTTTTTACATGTTGTGGCCTTGCTTGTACATCTCTTGTATCGATCATTGTTAATGGGAAACGAATCCAAGAATCTTTAACTGATTGTTGCCTTGTCGGGTAAAATAAAGCGTATGGCTTACGTAAGGAAGTAAGTCTAAATAGATGAGTAAATAAAAAGATAAATCCAAGAGAAATACCGAAAAGTCCACCTATTTCTGCAAATATGAGAAACGGGAAGCGTAATAATCGAACAGCGTTACCCATTTTATAAATAGGTGTAATAAAGGAAGCGAGTGCTGATAGTGCAACGATAATTAATAAAATGTTACTCGTTAACCCAGCTTGTACAGATGCTTGCCCGATTACGATACCGCCTACAATACCGAGCGTTTGACCAACTTTCATCGGTAACCTCGCGCCAGCCTCTCTTAATAAATCGATTGCGAGTTCTAAAAAGAGTGCTTCAATTAAAGGTGGGAATGGTACTTGCGCCCTTGATAAAATCAAAGTTTCAAGTAAATCACTTGGAATAAGTTCATAATGATAATTTAAAACTGCAACGTATAACGGTGTAGCACAGATTGAAAATAGAACAGCTATAAGGCGTAAAATGCGTGAAAATGTAGCGTATAACCAAGAGACGTTATAGTCTTCTGGTGAAATGAAAAAATCGAAATAGGATACAGGTGTTAGTAAAACACTTGGAGAACCATCCACAAAAATAGCGATTTTCCCATCAATTAGTGCTTTTGTGACTCTATCAGTACGTTCTGTATTGATATAGAGAGGGAAAATCGATTTTTCACCCATCAATTCTTGTATATAAGCACTATCATTAATTTGATCATATTCAAGAGCGCGTAATGATTCCTCGAGAAAATCTACATTATCTTTTTCAGCGAGGTTGTCTAAATACATCATGACAACTTTTGTTTTGGAAAACTCGCCGATAATCATTTCTTTTGTTTGTAAATCTAAAACAGGAAGACGTTTTCGAACTAAATTAATGTTTGTATCAATATCCTCTACGAAACCTTCTTGCGGACCAATAACAGTTGATTCGTTTAAAGGAGGGGTTGGTGCACGATAATTATCAATTGCAATGTTTGCAAGCATACATTTTTGATCTTGCTGATTCAATTGAATGATCGCATGCCCCTTTAAAACCATATCCTCAATTTTTTGTAAGTCGTTCGTAATTGTAATGCCGCTCATCGGAATATGTTCTTTTAGTTGTTCTAGAGAAGCGCAAGGTTTCTCTAAAAGAGTGGGCATTAAATATTTCTGTAATTTCTCTCCATCAAGTGAAGGGCGATAGTAAGAAATCCAATAAGGCATCGTTTCATCGTCAGATGTATGGTAATTAATAAAATCACTAGACTTTTTGAGTTTCTCTATTAAATCTTGTAGAGAATGAATACGGTCTTTCTCTGGTTTTGTAAAGTCATAAATACTATTACCTCCAGAGCTTTGTTGCTTATTTTGAGAAGGGTCATCTTGCTTAGTGCTTTGTTGTTTACCTTGAGACGAATCACCTTGTTTAGCACTTTGTTGCTTATCCTGAGAGGAATCCTCTTGTTTAGCGTTTTGTTGCTTATCCTGAGAGGAATCCTCTTGTTTAGCGTTTTGCTGCTTATCCTGAGAGGAATCCTCTTGTTTAGCGCTTTGTTGCTTATCCTGAGAGGAATCCTCTTGTTTAGCACTTTGTTGTTTATCTTGAGAGGAATCCTCTTGTTTAGAGTTTTGTTGCTTATCCTGAGAAGTTTCATCTTGTTTAGCGTTTTGTTGTTTATCTTGAGAGGAATCCTCTTGTTTAGTACTTTGGTGCTTACCTTGAGAGGAATCCTCTTGCTTAGCACTTTGTTGTTTCTCTTGAGACGAGTCCTCTTGTTTAGAGCTTTGTTGCTTATCCTGAGAGGAATCTTGTTTCTCGTTATTTTTATCTTTATTATGTTTCATACTTCTAGTCTGTTCTTTGTTATCATCCTCTTGATTGTTAGAATGCTGCTCCCAGTTATCTGTTTCGTTTGCTTCTGGTGTATTTGATTTTTTTTTCTTACGTAACCAATTCCAAATCATATGTACGCCCTCTTTAATCTTGTAATATAGTGCTATTTTGTGGCTAATTTTGTATATTATTCATTTATTTATGAAAAGAAGAAGGAGATTAGTTTGCATAGAAAAAAATCTTTAGTAAGCAGTTCATACTATAACGGGGAGAGGGAGAGTCTGTGCAAATTGTAAAAAAGGAGAAGTTTGTGTTAAAAGAGTTTACGTTTGAAAATGGCAGGGAAATTCCTGTTCAAATGGGATACGAGACATATGGTACGTTGAATAGAGAAAGGTCAAATGTAATTTTGGTTTGTCATTATTTTAGTGCAACAAGTCATGCGGCAGGAAAATATACAGTGCATGATGAGGAGTCTGGTTGGTGGGATGGGCTCATTGGACCTGGGAAAGCAATTGATACAAATAAGTATTTTGTTATATGTACGGATAATCTTTGTAATGTGCAGGCGAGGAATCCATATGTGATTACAACAGGACCGAAATCGATTAATCCAGAAACTGGAGAAGAATATGCTATGGATTTTCCTGTTTTTACATTTCTTGATGTAGCTCGTATGCAATATGAGTTAATAAAAGGTATGGGAATTTCAAGGTTACACGCTGTAATCGGACCGTCGGCGGGGGGAATGATTGCACAACAATGGGCGGTTCACTATCCACATATGGTAGAGCGGATGATTGGCGTTATTACGAACCCACAAAATCCAATTATTACGTCTGTAAACGTAGCACAAAATGCGATTGAGGCAATTCAACTGGATCCAAGTTGGAAAGATGGAAAATACGGAGAAGAGCAGCCGATAAAAGGGCTTCATTTAGCAAATAGAATGATGTTTATGAACGCGTTTGATGAGCATTTTTATGAAATGGCATTTCCTCGTAATAGTATAGAGATAGAACCTTATGAAAATTTTTCTACACTAACATCATTTGAAAAAGAAATAAATAAAGCGACATATAGAAGTATGGAGTTAGTAGATGCAAATTCATGGATGTATACTGCAAAGGCAGTTTTATTGCATGATATTGCACATGGGTTTTCTTCACTAGAAGAATCTCTTTCTAACATAGAAGCGAATGTGCTTATGATTCCGTGTAAACAAGATTTGCTTCAGCCGTCTCGTTATAATTATAAAATGGTAGATATTTTGCAAAAACAAGGAAAATATGCGGAAGTGTATGAGATTGAAAGTATAAATGGGCATATGGCAGGAGCATTTGATATTCATTTATTTGAAAAAAAGGTTTATGAATTTTTGAATCGGAAAGTATCTAGTTTTGTGTAAAAGACAAATGATGGGGAAAAGGTGCAATGTTTGTAGTAGGCACCTTTTTTTACATAATTTGTAGACGGAAAATATATGTAGCGATTGCTATACCGAAAAACGCTATGCTAAGCAATAGAAATAAGAATGACATTTCTTGTGGGGAGTTTATTTTTCTATTATTTTTCATACTAAGAGCAATAATTGCAGCGAGTAAGAACACAATGCCCATAATGAAAAGAAAAAGCGTCATTTTAATCGACTCCTTTCATAAAACAAGTATATTGAGGATACAATGTGCTAGTTATGTTTGTAAAGAATAAATTTTTAGAGAAAATTGAGAAATAGTTTTTCGATTCTTTGCGTTCTTTCTTTTGCGTGCTAAAATTGGTAGAGAATGTTTGTGAAAAAGAAACTAAAGGTTTTATTGTATATAAGGAGGAACTACATATGACAGAAGTTAATACAATTACTACAGAAGAGGTACAAGAGCGTTTAGAAAATGGAGAAACGTTATTCCTAGTAGACGTAAGAGAAGATGAAGAAGTAGCGGCAGGAAAGATTCCAGAAGCTGTACATATTAAAATGGGCGATATCCCACATAAAGTAGATTTCTTTAATAAAGAGAATGAATATATCTTTATTTGTCGTTCGGGAATGCGCAGTGAAAATGTATGTCATTATTTAAATGAGCAAGGGTTTAAAACAGTGAACATGGTTGGCGGTATGCTTCAATATGAAGGTGAAACGAAATAGTTTATAGTTAAAAACTTGAAACGAGTCTGTTTCAAGTTTTTTTCTTTTGCATACAGTATAAAAAAGGAGGAGGGGGAAATGGGAATTAATTTGCGTAAAGTGAAAATTATTAATAATACAGGCGCTGTTAATGTCGGTGACTGTTATGATATCTCGCCTTTAGCTGTGGCAAAAGTATATGCAGGTGCTGGAGGATCGAGTGCGGCTATTTTTTTAAATGGAAAAAGGCAGCCAGAAGCGGTGATTAGAACATCGGTATTTCTTCCGCCTTTGGCAACAAGTACACGTACGTTAGGTTCATAAAGGAAAGGTAGAGTGTAATTATGCCTGCGCATATAAAAGAATTTGTTATTGTTAATAATACTGGAAATATATTTACCGGTGATAATTTGAGTGATACTTCATTTACTGCTTCGAAATCATATAGTGGTTCGATGGGATGTACTTGGATTGATGTTGTTACAGTAATAGGGACGGAGACAAAGCTTTGTTTACAACCAGGAGACTCTGTCACAACAACATATACGAGAGGTACTCCTGCTGGTACTGTAACAGGAGCAAATATGGGGCAAAGTGTAAATGCATCGGGTATAGCGCAAGCTGTCCCTAATACAGATAATATGGATTCAATTGCAGGACTCCCTTAAGAAATTAAGGGAGTTTTTATTATTTAAAATAAAAATAGTCTTGGAAATTATTTTTGTAAATAGATTAAGAAGAGGTTTATTTATTATGAAAAAGAAGGTTTGTAGGTGGTGAAAGTGTGAAGAAACGTGATAATAATGGGAAGCAAAATTCGTTAAGCTCTAATTTTAGAATTCCACCCGAACTTATTGGGCCTACTTTCCCTCCTGTTCCAACTGGATTTACAGGTATAGGGATTACTGGTCCAACCGGTCCACAAGGCCCAACTGGTCCTCAAGGACCGAGAGGATTCCAAGGTCCGATGGGGGAGATGGGCCCAACAGGACCTCAAGGTGTGCAAGGGATACAAGGACCAGTTGGGCCAATAGGTGCAACTGGTCCAGAAGGACAGCAGGGAGCACAAGGATTGAGAGGACCACAAGGAGAAACTGGAGCGACAGGACCTCAAGGTGTGCAAGGGTTTCAAGGTCCGATTGGTCCAACGGGAGCGACTGGGGCACAAGGTATACAAGGGATACAGGGATTACAGGGGCCAATTGGAGCGACAGGACCTGAGGGACCTCAAGGAATTCAAGGTGTCCAAGGGTTACCGGGTGCAACTGGTCCACAAGGAATACAAGGAGCACAAGGGATACAAGGAGCACAAGGACCGAGTGGAAATACAGGTGCAACCGGAGCAACGGGTCAGGGGCTAACAGGTCCGACTGGAATAACAGGCCCAACAGGGATAACTGGACCATCTGGAGGACCTCCTGGTCCAACGGGGCCAACTGGTGCGACAGGACCGGGTGGCGGACCGAGTGGAAGTACAGGTGCGACTGGAGCAACGGGTGATACTGGGGCTACAGGAAGTACAGGGGTAACAGGAGCAACGGGAAGTACAGGTCCGACTGGAAGTACAGGAGCACAGGGCTTGCAAGGAATCCAAGGAATTCAAGGGCCAATTGGACCAACAGGTCCAGAAGGTCCACAGGGTATTCAAGGTATTCCTGGTCCGACGGGAGTAACTGGTGAACAAGGAATCCAAGGAGTTCAGGGTATTCAAGGGGTAACGGGAGCAACAGGGGATCAAGGTCCACAAGGTATACAGGGGGCTATAGGGCCTCAAGGGGTCACAGGAGCAACAGGAGATCAAGGTCCACAAGGAATACAAGGAGTACCAGGGCCATCAGGAGCAACGGGACCACAGGGAGTTCAAGGGATACAAGGTCCGATGGGTGATATAGGACCAACAGGTCCAGAAGGCCCAGAGGGACTTCAGGGCCCGCAAGGAATACAAGGAGTGCCAGGACCAGTTGGAGCAACGGGTCCTGAGGGACCACAGGGGATACAAGGCATTCAAGGACCGGTAGGAGCAACGGGTCCAGAAGGTCCACAAGGAATTCAGGGAATTCAAGGTGTGCAAGGGATAACGGGAGCAACAGGAGCACAAGGAGCAACTGGAATTCAAGGGATACAAGGGGAAATAGGAGCAACAGGTCCAGAGGGTCCCCAAGGAGTGCAAGGTGCTCAAGGGGGGATTGGCCCAACAGGTCCGATGGGTCCCCAAGGAGTGCAAGGAATCCAAGGAATTCAAGGAGCGACGGGTGCACAAGGAGTGCAAGGTGCTCAAGGAATACAAGGAATTCAAGGTCCGACGGGTGCAACAGGAGATACGGGAGCAACTGGGGCGACAGGGGAAGGCACTACAGGCCCAACAGGAGTAACTGGTCCGACAGGGGTAACAGGACCATCTGGAGGACCAGCAGGACCGACCGGCCCAACGGGGCCATCAGGTCCGGCGGGAGTGACTGGTCCATCGGGGGGACCACCTGGCCCGACAGGAGCAACTGGGGCGACAGGAGTAACAGGGGATACCGGGGCGACAGGCTCAACTGGAGTGACAGGAGCGACAGGAGAAACGGGAGCAACCGGAGTGACAGGGTTACAAGGTCCCCAAGGAATCCAAGGTGTGCAAGGAGATATTGGTCCAACTGGTCCGCAAGGGATACAAGGTCCGCAAGGGATACAAGGAGTAACTGGTGCGACAGGAGATCAAGGCCCACAGGGAATCCAAGGCCCGCAAGGCGACATAGGTCCAACTGGTCCCCAAGGAATTCAAGGGTTACAAGGTCCCCAAGGGATTCAAGGAGCAACCGGAGCCACTGGAGCACAAGGTCCACAGGGAATTCAAGGTATTCAAGGAATTCAAGGTCCGACAGGCCCACAAGGCCCAACTGGAATCCAAGGGGTACAAGGAGAGATAGGTCCAACCGGTCCACAAGGTGTGCAAGGATTGCAAGGCCCACAAGGTCCGACAGGGGACACAGGGGCAACGGGAGCACAAGGTCCCCAAGGAGTTCAAGGGATACAAGGCCCAACGGGAGCAACCGGAGCAACCGGATCGACAGGTCCACAAGGAATTCAAGGCCCGCAAGGAATCCAAGGTCCAGCGGGGGCAACTGGAGCAACGGGTTCACAAGGTCCAACTGGAGATACAGGTCCAACCGGCTCACAAGGAATCCAAGGTCCAACTGGTCCAACCGGAGCTGGAGCAACCGGAGCCACAGGAGCGACCGGGGTGACCGGAGTCAGTACAACTGCAACGTATGCGTTTGCGAATAATACATCAGGAAGTGTTATTTCTGTTTTGTTAGGTGGCACGAATATTCCGTTACCAAACAATCAAAATATTGGACCAGGAATAACCGTTAGTGGTGGAAATACTGTATTTACAGTTGCGAATGCAGGAAACTATTATATAGCCTATACAATTAATTTAACGGCAGGATTACTTGTAAGTTCTCGTATAACTGTAAATGGCAGTCCGCTTGCGGGAACGATAAACTCCCCGGCAGTGGCTACTGGTTCATTTAGTGCAACAATAATTGCTAACTTGCCTGCTGGAGCTGCAGTCAGCTTACAATTATTCGGATTAGTTGCATTGGCTACATTATCTACGGCAACGCCAGGGGCTACTCTAACTATTATTAGATTAAGTTAATAAGCAGAAAACCTTGAAACTTTTATGTTTCAAGGTTTTTTTATCCTTGTATCTGGAAGTAAACCTCGTTAACCAGAGGGAGTGGATACCCTCTAATTATTTAAAGTTTCACTTTATTCCCTTGAGGAAAAACATCGCAGTTCGAAAATATATTATAATAGAATGAAAAGAAAGAAATTTGGCAGAAAGGGAGGGTGGCGATGCAGGAGATGGTTAAAGATTTTTTTGGACGCCCACTTCAAGATTTACGTATATCTGTCATTGATCGTTGCAATTTTAGATGTACATACTGTATGCCGGCGGAAATATTTGGGCCAGATTATGCTTTTTTGAAAGATGAGTTTTTACTAACTTTTGATGAAATTGAGCGTTTGGCAAAATTATTTATTAACATCGGTGTAAGAAAAATTAGAATTACTGGCGGTGAGCCACTACTTCGTAAAGATTTAGCAAAACTTATTGCACGTCTTGTGAAAATTGATGGGCTAATAGATATAGGGTTAACGACAAATGCTATTCATTTAACGAAACAAGCGAAGGCATTAAAAGAAGCTGGATTACATAGAGTGAATGTTAGTTTAGATGCGATAGATGATGACATATTTAAGAATATTAATGGTCGAAATATTAATACGAAACCGGTAATTAAGGGAATTATAGCAGCTAAAGAGGCGGGACTGGAAGTAAAGGTAAATATGGTTGTGAAAAAAGGGATGAACGATCATCAAGTACTTCCGATGGCTGCGTATTTTAAAGAGCAAGGAATCACGCTTCGGTTTATTGAGTTTATGGATGTTGGTAGTACAAATGAGTGGAATTTTGATCAAGTCGTTACAAAACGAGAATTAATTGAGATGATTCATAAGGTGTATCCGCTTGAGCCGGCTGAAGCGCATTACTTTGGTGAAGTTGCGAAGCGATATCGGTATGTTGGAACAAATGTTGAAGTTGGTTTTATTACATCTGTCTCTGAGTCATTTTGTGCCTCTTGTACGAGGGCGAGAATTTCGGCAGATGGAAAGTTTTATACGTGCTTATTTGCGACAGAGGGTTTGGATGTAAGAGAACTTCTTAGAGGAAATCTTTCGGATGAGGAGTTATTAAGTGTTATACAAGATGTATGGATGAATAGAAAAGATAGGTATTCGGATGAACGAACAGAAGAAAGTGCAAAAAATCGTCCGAAAATCGAAATGTCTTATATAGGAGGATAAGAAAGGGGGCTATCGCATGCAGGAGCGATATTCAAGACAAATATTATTTTCTGGTGTTGGAGAAGAAGGACAGAGAAAAATAAGAGAGAAGCATGTGCTTATTATTGGTGCTGGTGCTCTCGGTGCGGCAAATGCAGAAGCGATTGTTAGAGCAGGGGTTGGAAAAGTAACGATTGCTGATCGAGATTATGTAGAATGGAGTAATTTACAAAGACAACAACTATATACGGAAGAAGATGCAAAGCAGTATAAACCGAAGGCGATAGCGGCTGCAGAACATTTACAAGCAATTAATTCTGAGGTGGAAATAAATCCTGTTGTGACAGATGTAACGGTGCAAGAAATGGAAGAATTAGTGAATGATGTAGATTTAATATTAGATGCGACAGATAATTTTGAAACGCGTCTTCTCATTAATGATATTTCACAAAAGTATAATATTCCGTGGATATATGGTGGGTGCGTCGGGAGTTACGGAGTAACGTATACAATTTTACCAGGGAAAACACCGTGTTTTCGCTGTTTAATGGAGCATCCGGCGAGCGGAGCAACATGTGACACAGCTGGTATTATACAACCGGCAGTACAATTAGTAGTTGCGCATCAAACTACGGAAGCGCTGAAAATATTAGTAGAAGACTACGGAGCGCTTCGTGAAACGATGTTATCGTTTGATCTTTGGAATAATCAACAGATGGCATTTAAAGTGAATAGGCAGAAAAAAGATACCTGTTTATCTTGCGGAAGGTTACGTACATATCCGAGTTTAACATTTGAAGCACAAACAAAAACAGAAGTGTTATGTGGGCGAAATACAGTACAAATTCGTCCAGGTGTGCGGAAGAATTTTAATTTGGAAGAAATTAAAAAGCGCTTACAAAGAAGTGTAGAGATAAAGGCGACACCTTATTTATTATCATTTCCGGTAGAAGAATATCGTTTTGTCTTATTTACAGATGGCAGGGCGTTTATTCATGGGACGAATGATATGAATGTAGCGAAAAGTTTGTATGCAAGATATATAGGTTGAACCTAAAGGAAATCCTTTAGGTTCAACGGAGAGAGGATTATGAATTTCTCGTATAATCTCCACTTTTTCCACCTGTTTTTTCAAGTAAGTACGTCTCACCGATAATCATACCTTTATCGACAGCTTTACACATATCATACACAGTAAGAGCGGTAGCGGAAGCAGCTGTTAAAGCTTCCATTTCAACACCGGTGCTACCTTCTGTTTTAACTTTTACTTCAATGAGTAAACGATATTGTCCTTCTGATTGTTTCCAATCGAAAGAAACGTCAACACCTTTTAATAATAAAGGATGGCACATTGGGATAATATCAGAAGTACGTTTCGCAGCCATAATGCCTGCAATTTGCGCAACTGCTAATACGTCACCTTTCCCAATTTCATTGTGAGAGATTTTATCGTAAATTTCTTTCGTAACGACAATGCTAGAGCACGCAATTGCTGTTCGAACGGTTGCTTTTTTGTCACTTATATCAACCATTTTTGCGCGTCCTTGGTCATTAAAATGTGTAAATGAAGACATGGAATTCCTCCTTGAAGTAATTTCTATTGAATACATAAAGTTTAATCGAGATAAAAAAAATTGCAAATATGAGGTGAGAAACGATGGTAGAAAAACGAATTCCAATTCAAGTTGCTGAGGCGGTAGAACGGGTAATGAAATATGCGAAGCATGGTGAAGTAGAAGAAATTTCTATTACGGAAAGTTACGGGAGAATTCTCGGGGAAGATGTTGTCTCAGATCATGACGTTCCTCATTTTGATCGTTCCCCTTACGACGGTTTCGCCATTCGAGCAGAAGATACGAAAGGAGCAACCCAAGAGAATCCAATTGAATTTGAAGTAATAGGAGAAATCGGGGCGGGTTCTGTTTTTTTAGAAGAAGTAGGAGCTTTTAAGGCGATTCGCATTATGACAGGAGCAGCTATTCCAGAAGAATGTAATGCAGTCGTAATGCTCGAGCTGACAGAAGGGTTTGAGAAGAACGGGAAAACATATATGAAGTTAAAACGCCCTTTTAATAACGGTGACAATGTGTCGTTTAAAGGAGAAGATATAAAACAAAATCAAGTTCTCGTTAAGAAAGGTGTTGCAATTAATCCAGGTGTTGCGGCCTTACTAGCAACGTTTGGATATAGTACTGTGAAAGTTGTAAAACAGCCTGTTGTCGGTATTGTAACGACAGGAAGTGAATTATTAGAAGTACATGAGCCGTTACAGCCGGGGAAAATTAGGAATAGTAATTCGTATATGATAGCAGCTCAAATTATGAAAGCTGGCGGGAAAGTTCGTTATTATGGTCAACTCGCCGATGAGCTAGATGCATGTTTTACAGCTGTTCAATCAGCGATAGATGAGGTCGACATTTTAATTACAACAGGCGGTGTATCAGTAGGAGATTATGACTACTTACCAGCTATTTATGAAAGGTTACAGGCGAATGTACTCTTTAATAAAATAGCGATGAGACCGGGAAGTGTAACGACAGTAGCTGAAGTTGATGGAAAGTTACTTTTCGGTTTATCAGGAAATCCGTCTGCTTGTTATGTAGGCTTTGAATTATTTGTGCAACCAATTATAAAAACATATTTGTATGCGAAGGAACCTCACGTATATAGAGCGGATGCTATTTTACAAAAGGATTTTTCAAAGCCAAATCCATTTACTCGTTTCGTAAGAGCGAACGTAACAATTGTGGACGGGGCGTTACAAGCGATGCCGGTTGGTTTAGATAAATCGAGTGCGGTATCTTCACTTGCAGATGCGAATGCTTTTATCGTGTTACCTGGAGGAACGAGAGGATTTGAGACTGGGATGAAAGTATCCGTATTATTGTTAGAGCACTCTGAGGGATGTGATTGGCCATGGGCAAAGCCCCTTCAATCTTACAAATAGTAGGATATCAAAATAGCGGAAAAACGACACTTGTAGAGAAAATTGTGCATGTGTTAGCTGAAAGTGAAATGAAAGTTGCTACAATTAAACATCACGGGCACGGAGGTTTTCCAGAAGTAGCGCAAAAAGATAGCGAAAGACACCGTAAAGCTGGTGCTGTCGTAAGTAGTGTAGAAGGTGCTGGATTGCTTTCACTTTCTTCACTAAGAAAGAAATGGTCCTTGCAAGAAATTATTCGCTTATATGAGTTTTTTGAAGTGGATACAATTTTAATAGAGGGCTATAAAAAAGAGAACTACCCGAAAGTAGTGTTACTTCGTTCTGCGGAAGACGTTGAACTTTTACATGAAGTAGAAAATATAGTGGCAATTATTACGTGGTATGATGTCCCGGTAAATATACGAGAAGAATATAAAGTATTTCATATAACAGAAGAAGAGTTGTACATAGACTGGTTTTTACAAATGGTTAGGAGTGCGAAATGATAAATACATATTATGAAGTAATTGATACAGAAATCTCGATTGAAGAGGTAACGAAGAAAGTAATTCGACGTGAATGCGGTGCTGTTACAACATTTATTGGAACGGTTAGAGAGTTTACGAAAGGCCGTCGTACATTATACTTAGAGTATGTTGCTTATAAGACGATGGCAGAAAAGATGCTAGAGAAAATTGGTCTGGAAGTGAAAGAGAAATGGCCAGGTACATATGTTGCGATTACACATCGCATCGGTACGTTGCAAATTTCTGATATAGCGGTTGTTGTTGCTGTTTCAACACCACACCGTAAAGCGGCTTATGAAGCGAACGAATATATTATGGAACGCATAAAACAAATTGTTCCGATTTGGAAAAAGGAGTTTTGGGAAGATGGTGACTCATGGATTGGTGATCAATTAGAAAAAACACCATATCCGGCGGGAGAGCCTGGGAAGGAGCTATAAGTATGATTAGAGTATTGTTATTTGCGCACTTGCAAGAAGAAGCAGGGACAAGTGAATTACAAATAGAGAAAGAAAATATTACAGTTGCACAGTTAAAAGATGTTGTTGCGAAAGAATATAATGTACCAGTTTCAGAGCCAATTATGGTTGCGATTAATGAAGAATACGCAAATGAAGATGACAGGGTACAAGATGGTGATGTGGTTGCACTTATACCACCAGTGAGCGGTGGTTAATATTGGATTCCTTAAAACGACTTTCCTAAGTAGGGAAAGTCGTTTTTTTATGGCGTTTTTGAGAACACTAACTTATAGGATAAGGAGGACGTTATGAAAAAAATATGTGTAATTATTACAGCGATATGTTCTATCTTTTTCTCTTCTCCAAGCGATTCTTTCGCGAAAGAATCAAGAGAACAGCTTTTAGAGAGTGCGTTATTGAATAGGTACTATTCGGTTATTAGACAAGTGACAGAAGATCAATATGAATGTGCTTCAGTCATAAATATAAAGCGTCTTGGCAAGAAAGATGAATTTGTTCCTAGGTATGAAGTGAAGCTACAATTTCTTACATTTCAAGGAGCGCATAATCCCCCGAACGATAAAGTTACGCTTACTTTGGAAGACCATTTAGATCACGTAAAGATAAAGAAAGTGGAGCGAGAAAAGAATGTTTCTGACGCTATTGCAGAAAAAGTTTGTGAACGGGAAAAAGAAAAAATAAAAGCTCACTCTAATGACTTAGAGTGATAACCTATGCATTTAGTAAAGAAAGGTAATGAGTGATGGATATATTTTTAGCAATTTTACCAGCTATATTTTGGGGGAGTATTGTGTTATTTAACGTAAAACTGGGCGGGGGACCGTATAGTCAAACGCTTGGAACAACGTTTGGAGCACTTATTTTCTCAATTGTTGTTTATATTTTTATGAAGCCAGTATTAACACCTACTGTGATTGGGGTTGGAGTTGTGTCAGGTTTATTTTGGGCGCTTGGTCAGGCGAATCAATTGAAAAGTATTGATTTAATGGGCGTTTCGAGGACGATGCCAATTTCAACAGGACTTCAATTAGTTGCGACGACTTTATTTGGCGTTATCGTATTTCATGAATGGTCCACGACAATATCGGTCGTCCTTGGGATTTTAGCGCTCGTTTGTATTATTGTCGGTGTTATTTTAACATCACTTCAAAGTGAAGAAGAAAAGAATGCAGAGCAAGCAGCAAATTTTAAAAGAGGTATCATAATTTTATTAATTTCAACAGTCGGTTATTTAGTTTACGTAGTAGTGATTAGACTATTTAACGTAGATGGTTGGTCAGCTTTATTACCACAAGCAGTTGGTATGGTATTAGGAGGGATTTTGCTTACCTTTAAACATCATCCATTCAATAAATATGCAATCCGAAATATTATTCCAGGATTAATTTGGGCAGCTGGAAATATGTTTTTATTCATTTCGCAGCCGCGTGTTGGAGTCGCAACAAGTTTCTCGCTATCGCAAATGGGGATTATTATTTCCACGCTTGGTGGGATCCTTATATTAGGTGAAAAGAAAACGAAACGCCAATTAACGGGTATCGTTGTCGGTATCGTTTTTATTATTGCAGCCGGAATTATGTTAGGTATAGCAAAAAGTTAAAGGAGGTATTGAAATGTATAGTGATTTAGAAGGAAAAGTGGTCGTTATTACAGGATCAGCAACTGGTCTTGGTAGGGCGATGGGAGTAAGGTTTGCTAAGGAAAAAGCGAAAGTGGTTATTAATTATCGCTCACGAGAATCAGAAGCAAATGATGTGTTAGAAGAAATTAAAAAGGTAGGCGGAGAAGCGATTGCTGTAAAAGGTGATGTAACCGTCGAATCAGATGTTGTGAATCTCATTCAATCTGCTGTGAAAGAATTTGGTACGCTCGACGTTATGATTAATAATGCAGGGATAGAAAATGCAGTACCATCGCATGAAATGCCACTTGAAGATTGGAATAAAGTAATCAATACAAATTTAACAGGTGCTTTCTTAGGAAGTAGAGAAGCGATTAAATATTTTGTAGAACATGACATTAAAGGGTCTGTCATTAATATGTCTAGTGTTCATGAGAAAATTCCGTGGCCACTATTTGTGCACTATGCAGCGAGTAAGGGTGGCATTAAACTGATGACAGAAACGTTAGCGCTAGAATATGCGCCAAAAGGTATTCGAGTAAATAATATAGGACCAGGTGCAATTAATACGCCGATCAATGCAGAAAAATTTGCTGATCCTAAAAAACGTGCTGACGTAGAAAGTATGATACCGATGGGCTACATTGGAAAACCAGAAGAAATTGCAGCAGTAGCAACTTGGCTCGCTTCTTCAGAGGCGAGTTATGTAACGGGCATTACGCTATTTGCAGATGGTGGAATGACGTTATATCCATCGTTTCAAGCTGGGCGTGGGTAATATAAAAGGACGAAGAGATAAAACTCTTCGTCCTTTTTTTACAAAAAAAATAGCGGCCAGCTATTTTAAATTTAGTGATTAATTGTATCTTGAAGAAATTCTGTTGCTTGATGTTCAGTAACATTTTGTACGAGCGCGACTTCGCTGATCATCATTTTTCGTGCATTATCTAGCATTTGTTTTTCGCTCGCATTTAATGTTCTCTCTTTATTACGGCGAAGTAAATCACGAACCACTTCTGCGCTATCTTGTAAATTGCCATTTTTCATTTTTTCCATATTCATTGTATATCTTTGTTTCCATGAGAGTGATGGGTCTGACTCCCCGTTTTGAAATTCAAGAAGTATATCATCTAACGTACCTCGATCAACGATATAACGAATACCCGATTTTTTTAATTGTTCCATCGGAAGCATTACTTGCATATCTTTACTAATGATGCGTATCACACAATATTGACGTGAAGTACCTAATATTTCTTTCTCTTCAATTGCTTCGATAATTCCTGCACCGTGCATTGGATAAACGATTTTATCACCAATTTGAAACAAATCATCCACCTCCATATGTGGTAACCACTTTTAATGATAGCATACGTATGTAAAAATGTCAAATTTTATATAATAACATAATATTTATATTCGAGTCAATAAGATAAAGTGCTTTTTTATGTTTTTTTTGGGACCTTATTTATAGTGATTTTTTTAGAAAAATAGTACAGGTGAAGAAAGAAGGCATATCCACTTATTTTTAAGCATAAAATGTAAAAGCGCTAATACAATATACCTAAATCCGTTCTTTGCAAAGGAGGGAGAGAAGGTGGGGCGCACAATAAAAATTGATATTACAAATAAAGTTGTAGCTAAATTTAGACCAAATTATTTGGAATTATATACGAGTAAATTTATGATAGGTAAGTTTTATGTCTATACTGAAGATAAAGAATATGTGTTAGAAGACGGATATATATATGAGAATGGAAAGTTTTATCGCATCATAGATACGCACCGTGGCAATAATCAAGCGGCGGAGGGCTGCGATCTAGGACGGTGTTAACATGATTCGTGTGAAAGTATTTGATGAAAGTCACGAAAAAGACTTAGAAGACGCTGTAAATGTTTTTTTGAAAAAGATTGATGATAGCAACTTTGTAGATATTAAATATCAAGTTGGTGTTTCCATTAACGACGATGAAAACCAAATTTATTGTTTTTCAGCAATGATCGTTTATAAAGCATAAAAAAGAGCTGGCTCACCCAGCTCTTTTTTATGTTTTATGTTGGGACAACATGTGTCGGTAATACGTTCATAATAGATTGGGGTGTGCCTAATTTCTTTGTCGTTAAAAGAGGCTCCCCTGTTTCATGATTTTGGGCATCTTTACACATACCAAGGTGATAACGATCACCTAAAAATGGATCAATATAAAAACCGTTTTTAAATACTTTATCATTCGGATGTTTTTCATGGTGAATATCAGAGCAGTTAATGCAATAGAACATAGCGTTCAACCCCTTTTTATTTTGTTTGAAAAAAGTGAGTCGGTAGTCATTTCGCTCCTAAGGAAATGTTGAGGAGAAGAGAAATAACTACCTACTCAAATGGTGGGCATATTCCTTCTGATTTGTCATATCTCGCGTATTGTCCCTGAGGGAAGGAGGAGAGACGAAGTACGCATGATATAAGTAAGGCGTTTCTTTCAATATGAATGATGGAGTTTCATGTTGAGAGAAGTTTTTATTTTGTATTGCCTTTGTGAGTATATTATGAGGAAATGCTAAGAGGGTGTTTGTCCTGTTGAAAAAATGTTGAGAATTTCTCAACAGTAAAAGAATTAGCGTTGACATGAAACCAAAAGGTGTTATATTATCGAAGTGAAACCAAAAGGTGTTATGTTATAACGCCGAGTAAAGGAGAATGAAAATGGAACAACAAAATACATTAAATGATATTAAACAAACAATCATTTTTAACGCGTCTCTTCAAAAGGTATGGAGTGTAGTATCAACTGCAGAAGGGATTGCGTCATGGTTTATGCCAAATGATTTTGTATTAGAGGTAGGGCATGAATTTCATGTGCAATCGCCATTTGGGCCATCACCATGTAAAGTGTTAGAAATTGATGAGCCAAACCATTTATCTTTCTCATGGGATACAGATGGCTGGGTTGTTTCATTTAATTTGAAAGACTTAGGAGATAACAAAACGGAATTTACGTTAATTCACGGCGGCTGGAAACATCCTGATGAAATTCTTCCGAAAGCGAATGCGAAGAGCTCTATTATTCGCGATAGAATGAGCGGTGGTTGGGTAGCGATTGTAAATGAAAAACTGAAAAAGGTTGTCGAAGACTAAGTGTCCTCGTCAGCAGCGAAATATGATGTATTTCAAGCAATTGCTGATCCAACCCGCCGAGAAGTAATACGGTTATTAAGTGACAAAGAGTTACCGATTTCCAAAATAACGGATTATTTTCCGATGAGTCGTACTGCGGTTGTAAAGCACCTTCATATTCTTTCGGAAGCGAATTTAGTAAGTGGAAGAAAAAGCGGAAGAGAGAAGATATATCGTTTGCATCCAGAACCATTAGAAGAATTACAACAGTGGCTCTCGTATTATGAACGTTTTTGGGATAATAAATTATCCATGCTGAAACATATTGTGGAGAATGAAGAATAAAAAAAGGATGACCAAAATGGTCATCCTTTTTATTGTTGCTCACTTGTTTGTGTAGCTGGCTTTAATAAAAGCCAAGCAATAATTAATGTAAATACTGCTAATACGAAAGTGCTCATATAAATGACATGTACGCTTGATGCTAATGCGGATTGTGATTCGGTTACTACGTTTGCTGTAGTACCGCCATGTCCACCAGATACAAGATCAAGATTTTTAATACCACGTGCGTGAATCATCGTATTAAAGATTGTACCGAATATTGCAGCACCTAACGTTTGACTAAATGTATTAATAAATGTATTTAAACCAACAGCTGTCCCGCGTGTATGAGCTGGCACGGCTGCTTGAATTGTTACCATGTAAATCGGTGTCACAAGCCCCATTCCTAAGCCGAATAATCCGACTGCTACATAAATAAGGAACGATGGTGAATTTGTTGATAGTGTAAATAATAAGAACGTAGCAACTGATAAGATGCTAGCTCCAAGTAAAATAATTTGTTTCGTTTTTAACTTACCAACTAAGTTACCCGAGAACATAGCCCCAAATGTCCACATAACAGGAATTGGCATTAAAATGAGTCCAGCTTCTGTTGCATTTTTTCCTAAAACACCCTGGCTCCAAATTGGAAGATACACAGTAATACTAATAATCATTGCGCCAGCAATAAGAGTTAATATATTTATCGTAGATAATGTACGGTTAGAGAAAAGTGCTAGCGGAATTAATGGTTCCGGAGATTTTTTCTCGATGAATAAGAAAATAATAAATGAAACGACGGCGAAGATTAATAGGCCGATAATTGTTATGTCTCCCCAGTTTTGCTTACTGCTACCTGTTAATAATGCATATAGTAGAGCGATTGTACTTAATGAGAAGACTGTCGCACCAAGATAGTCGATATGGTGTTTAGCGGGCTTAATAGATTCTTTGTAGTAAATTACAATCATTAAGCAAGCGATAATTCCGAATGGGACGTTTAAGAAGAAAATATAACGCCAAGAAAGGGAATCAACTAAAAATCCACCTACTAACGGTCCGATAACACCGGATACACCCCAAACGGCACTCATCCAACCTTGTGCTTTCGCGCGGTCTTTCGCTTCGCTATATAAGTCTCCAATAATCGTCATTGTGATTGGCATAACAGCACCAGCACCGATACCTTGAAGCGCGCGGAAGAAAATTAATTGTTCCATCGATGTAACGACTCCGCAAAGTGCAGAACCGACTAAAAAGATTGTAGCCCCGATCAGTAAAACCTTTTTACGACCGAATAAATCAGCGAGCTTTCCGTATATTGGAGTCGAAACAGCTGTTGCAAGCATATAAATTGCATATACCCAACTAACAAGTTCGACGCCTGACAAATCACTCGTTATACGAGGGATTGCTGTACTAACAATCGTTCCTTCTACCGCAGAAAGAAACGTCATTAACATTAAAGACATCATGACTTTTTTTCTCATTTGTTTTCCCCTTACCCTTTTTTAAATATTCAACAATATAAAATATAAAGGTACTAAGGTATATAAAGCAACAAAAAAGCAATGGAAAGTTACATGGAGCAGATGTTTGTCGCTTCTTGTCGGTAAGTCGATATATTTGAGAAATCGCCGATAAATTTGGAAAATCGCCGATATAATTACAGAATCGCTGATATATCTGTGGAATCGCCGATAATGATTTCATGGCAATATTAAAAAGAAACAGGAATCCCTGTTTCTTTTTTTAATATTGCATTTTCGCGTTTTCTCCAGCTGTCGTTCCAGCGATTCTACCAGTAACAAGGGCTGATGTAATATTGTAGCCACCAGTATAACCGTGAATATCAAGAACTTCTCCGCAGAAATATAAGCCGTTCGTGAATTTAGAAGACATTTCTTTCGGATTAATTTCTTTCACGGATACACCTCCGCCAGTAACGAATGCTTTTTCAATTGACTGCGTACCATTTACATTCACAGTAAACTCTTTAAAGTCTTTCACAAGTGCACGAATCTTTTCGTGAGAAACTTGTCCAGCTTGTTCACTACCGTCAATTTCATTTTTTTCTAATAAGAATAGGAAGTAACGTTCAGGGACATAACCTTTTAAAACGTTTTTAATTCCTTTTTTCGGATCTTCTTTCATTTGTTTCAGCATGCGCTGAAATAATTGCTCACTATTTTCCTCTGGCAATGCATCAATACTCATTTGTATTGTGTTCGTTTTAAACTTTTTCAGTGCTTTCACGACGAATTGACTACAACGAAGAGCAGCAGGACCAGATAGGCCAAAATGAGTGAAGAGCATGTCCATTTTGTGAGAAATGATAGTTTTTCCTTTCGGGTTTAATACGCTTAAGTTTATATCACGTAAAGCAAGACCTTGTAATGAGCGATCACGTATAAACGGCTCGTTTGAAAGAATAGGTACTTCTGTTGGGAATAATTCTGTAATTGTATGACCTGCTTTTTCAGCCCAAGCGTATCCGTCTCCAGTGGAACCAGTTTGAGGAACGGATTTTCCGCCAACAGCGATAACGACGTGATTTGTTTCTAACACTTCGCCTGTTTGCAGTACAACTGCTTTCGTTTGACCATTTTCATATTCAATCGTTTCAACAGGCGTATTTGTACGGATTTTTACACCTAAGTCTTTTAATCGTGTTAAAAGTGCGTCTACAACAGATTGTGCTTTGTTTGACACAGGGAACATGCGACCGTGGTCTTCTTCTTTCAATTTAACACCAAGATTTTCGAAGAATGTAATAATATCTTCATTATTAAAAATAGAAAAAGCGCTGTATAAGAAGCGACCGTTTCCTGGTATATGTTTAACAATTTCATCAAGTGGTAGACGGTTTGTTACGTTGCAGCGTCCGCCACCAGAAATCGCAAGTTTACGCCCAAGTTTATTTCCTTTATCAAGAAGCAAGACATTTGCGCCTTCTTCTGCAGCACCAATTGCAGCCATTAGACCAGAAGGACCGCCGCCGATGACAATAACATCATAATGCATAATATATCGACCTCATTTTCTACATTTCCTGCCTAAAAGAATAGCATGTTTTCCCTTAAAAGAAAAATAGAGTGAAGTACTGCTTAATGAGAGAATTGTGGTACAATACAAAAGTTAGAGTTCAGCACTATCCTGCTATTTGTAGGCGATAAGACTAAAACCTCAAGATTTAGGAGAAGTAAATAGGGAGTCTGTTAGCCTGTAAATGCTCGAATGGTTCAACTAATAAGGAGTAGGAGAGAAGTCTCCAACTAATTGTAGTTTCACTTTATCCCGCTATTTGTGGGCGGTAAAATTCGGCTGGATCAAAGAATTTAGTAGGAGCCATACTGCCTGTAAACGCTCGATTGGTGAGGGTTAATAATTAGTGGGGATGAACAAAACTCCAACTAATTATAGTTTCACTTTATGTAGATGTAGGAGGATTTTTGTATGTCCGATTCGAAATTTCTGCGCGGAACGCTTATTGTTACGCTAGGGACATTTTTAGTAAAGTTCTTAGGCATGATTTACGTCTTTCCGTTTCATGCATTAGTAGGCACAGAAGGCGGAACGCTCTATACATATGGATACATTCCATATACGATCTTTTTAAGTATCGCAACGGCAGGTGTGCCGCTTGCTGTTTCAAAATTTGTTTCCAAATATAATGCGCTTGGCGATTATAAAACGAGCCGGAGAATGTTCCGCTCGGGAATGGTTATGATGATAGTAACAGGAGTTCTTTCGTTCCTAGTACTGTACATGACGGCGCCATTGTTTGCAGAAGCGATGCTTGGTAAACAAAGTATACACAATAATGTAGGAGAAGTTACGACGATCATTCGTCTTGTAAGTTTCGCACTTATTGTTGTACCAGCAGCGAGTTTAATTCGTGGTTATTTCCAAGGTCACCAGTCTATGGGACCAACTACCGTTTCACAAATTATTGAACAAATTATTCGTATCGTCTTTTTATTAGCTGGTAGTTTTATCGTTATTAAAGTACTTGGCGGTACAGTTGCAACAGCAGTTGGAGTAGCGACGTTTGCTGCGTTCGTTTCAGCGGTTGGAGCACTCGGTGTGTTAATTTGGTACTGGTTAAAACGTAAAAAATATTTGGATCAATATTTAATTGAACAAACTGTACCAGAATCAACAGTAAGTACCGTTCAGTTGTTTAAAGAGTTATTCGCATATGCGATTCCTTACGTTGTAATTGGGTTAACAATTCCTTTATATCAACAAATTGATACATTGACATTTAACTCAATTATGCAGGCGATTGGTCAAGGTGATATCGCAGAGCGAGCGCTTGGTATTTTCACAATGTGGACGCATAAGTTAATTATGATTCCTGTATCACTTGCAACAGCGTTTAGTTTAACGCTTGTACCAGCAATTACAAAATCATTTACTGAAAAACAATACCGCTATTTGAAATTACAAATTACACAAACATTCCAAGCAAATATGTTTTTAACATTGCCAGCAGTTATCGGTATTTCAACACTTGCATATCCAATTTACACTGCTTTCTATGACTCAGATCCATTAGGTGGACAAGTATTAATGTGGTATGCACCAGTTGCATTGTTATTTGCTTTATTTACAGTAACAGCGGCAATTCTTCAAGGGATTAATCAGCAAAAGCATGCGATTGTCGCGCTTATTATGGGTGTTATTTTGAAATTTGTATGTAACGTAATCTTTATTCGTTATTTCGGTACAGTAGGAGCAATTCTAGCGACCGCAGTTGGTTTCTTAGCTTCTGTTTGGTATACAAATCGACAAATTAAAAAATACGCACACTATTCATTCGGTGTTGTATATAAAAGAACATTCCAAATTGCAGTACTGACACTTATAATGGTCGTTGCTGTAAAACTATCACAATGGCTTCTATCCTTCATGATTTCGCCTGATGGCCGTATTGGTGCTCTTATAACAGTTGCGATTTGTGCAGGTATTGGCGGTCTTGTTTACGGATTGTTAGCAATTCGCACAGGAGTACTTGAAAGAGTATTTGGCGGAGAAGCATTAGATAAAATTCAACGTAAACTTGGTAGTAGATTTAAAATAAAGTTGAAATCAAGAGGGGCGTAATTACGTCCCCTTTTCTATGATAAATAAAGAAGGTGAAAAACGTGAGATTAGATAAATTATTAGCGAATATGGGATATGGAAGTAGAAAAGAAGTAAAGAAATTATTGAAAGATGGCGTTGTGAAAATTGATGGAACGCCAGTAAAAGATGCGAAAGTTCATGTAAATGTAGAAGAGCAAGAAGTTATGATTCACGGTGAAGTTGTGGAATACAAAGAGTTTGTTTACTTAATGATGCATAAACCACAAGGTGTTATTTCAGCGACGGAAGATGATAATCATGAAACAGTAATAGATTTATTAGAATTAGAAGATGCAATCTTTGATCCGTTCCCAGTTGGACGACTTGATATCGATACGGAAGGTTTCTTATTGATAACAAATGATGGGAAGTTATCACATCAATTATTATCTCCGAAAAAGCATGTGCCGAAAAAATATTATGCACACGTTGCAGGAGTAGTAACAGAAGAGGATGTAAAAGAGTTTGCTAAAGGTGTTATTTTAGACGATGGCTATGAAACAAAGCCAGGTGCGCTTACAATATTGAAAAGCGATGATATTTCTGAAATTGAGCTTGTGATTACGGAAGGAAAATTCCATCAAGTGAAGCGTATGTTTGAAGCGGTAGGGAAAAAAGTAGTCTACCTAAAAAGAACGGAGATGGGTCCGTTAGTATTAGATGAAGAACTAGAACTTGGACAATACCGAGAGCTAACAGATGAAGAAGTAGAAATGTTAAGAACATATCAAGTAGATACTGAAAAGTAGTACCTTTATAGGTGCAGAAAAAACCCCTTTCTAATAGTTAGAAAGGGGTATGTATTTATTTACATACAATTATTTTTCGTTATGAGGTCATTCTCACTTTCTTTCCTGTTGTTGTCCACTTACCGCGGCAAGGGCTATACACGAGTTCATTAAACTGCAACACATTTAGATCACGTTGTATCGTTCGCGGTGTGATCCCGAACTCATCTACAAGGTCTTTCGTCGTTACCGTTCCGTTTTCATTGATGTACATATAAATTGATTTAATGCGTGTTAGCATACGAGTAGTTGTAGGTTTCAAGAGAAAACCACTCCTCTACTAGTTTTTTTGACCCCATTCAGGAAAGAAGGTCGTTACTACCATTGTACTCTACATGATAAAATTCATGCTTTAATCTACTTAAATTTTACAAAAGTTTAACAAATATTTATATAGAAAAATATTGGTAGTTGACATTGTATATATGGTCAGTCAACTAACACATAAAATTCTACGTAAAACGCCAAATTCCTGCAAATTTTTTTGAAAAAATAAAAGAAAAACTAATAAGAAATGTCTGAAATATTACAATTGTTCGGTATTTAGTTTTCGTGTATGGCATAAGGGATTTCGGTTTGCTATGATGAAAGAGATAATATAGTGAAGGATGGATGCGTGATGTCAGCGATTAATTGGACTGAAGAAGTTGCAAAACGAAAAGATGATTTAATTCGTGATACACAACAATTTTTACAAATTAAAAGTGTATGGGAAGAAGAATCCGCGAAAGAAGGCGCACCATTCGGTGAAGGTGTAGAAAAAGCGCTATCTTTCATGTTACATAAAGGAGAAGCTGAAGGTTTTGCTTCTAAAAATTTAGAAGGATATGCAGGTCATCTTGAAATGGGACAAGGAGAAGAGTTAGTAGGTATTCTTTGTCACGTTGATGTTGTACCAGAAGGAGATGGCTGGACGACTCCTGCGTATAGTGCGGATATTCGCGACGGAAAGATTTTTGCACGTGGTGCAATTGACGATAAAGGCCCAACGATGGCAGCATATTATGCGATGAAAATTGTGAAAGAATTAGGCTTACCTCTTTCAAAACGTGTTCGTATGATTATAGGAACAGATGAGGAAAGCAATTGGAAATGTGTAGATCACTACTTTAAAAACGAAGAAATGCCAACAATCGGTTTTGCACCAGATGCAGACTTTCCAATTATTAATGCAGAAAAAGGAATTTCTGATATACAAGTTGTGCAAAATGATAGTGAAGAGAAAAAAGGTACATATGAACTTGTTTCATTTGATTCAGGGCGCCGTTTAAATATGGTTCCTGATTTTGCAGAAGCGGTTATTACAGGAGAAGATGTAAATGCACTTACAGTAGCATATGAAGAGTATTTACAAACTGCTAAAAAAATAGGGAAATCGACTATAGAAGGCAATACAGTGACGTTGCAAATAGAAGGAATTTCAGCGCACGGATCTACTCCTGAAAAAGGAGAAAATGCAGGTTTATTATTAGCAAACTTCTTAACTACAGTTTCACTTGATGGAAAAGCAACTGCATTTGCGACATTTGCAACAGAAACATTTACTGGTGATATTTTTGGTGAAAAAGCTACTATTGCTTATAAAGATGAAATTAGCGGTCCATTAACAGTGAATGTTGGTCGCCTTTCTTATACGAAAGAGAATGGTGGTAATTTAGGATTAAACGTACGTTACCCAGTTACGACTAACTTTGAAGAAATGATTGCAAAGTTAAAAGAATATGTAGGTACGTATGGATTTGCAGTAGTAGACTATTCTAACTCTCGTCCGCATCACGTTGATAAAGATCACGAGTTAATTCGTACGTTGCAACGTGTATATGAGGAACAAACAGGTGAAAAAGCTGAATTGTTAGCAATCGGCGGAGGTACTTATGCTCGCTCATTAAAAGCTGGTGTGGCATTTGGACCGCTATTCCCTGGAAAAGAAGAACTTGCGCATCAAAAAGATGAGTACATTGAAATTGAAGACTTATTAAAAGCAACAGCAATTTATGCGCAAGCAATTCATGAACTAGCGAAGTAAAGTGAAACTTTAATCGCCGATATATGAATAATGACCGCTCTCTACTTTAGAGGGCGGCTTCTTTTTAATTGAATGAGATAAGAAAGAAAAGAAACAATAGAAAGAAGGAGACGGTGTACATGGATAGGCATTATTTTGTCGCAATTACTTTACCAAATCATATAAAAGAAGTGCTGTCTAACTATAAAGAGGATACGAATGAGGAATTACCATTTCGCTCGTGGGTACATAAGGAAGATTATCATATTACCCTTTCCTTTTTAGGAGGTGCGACAGAAGAACAGTTAAAAGGGATAAAGAATGGATTACAAACACTTACAAAAACAAAAGAACTATCGTTCACGTTACAAGGTTTTTCAACGTTTGGTAGAGAAGATCAGCCCCGTATTTTTTGGGCGAAGGTAAGTGAGAATCACGATTTGTTTCAGTTGCAAAAGCAAGTACATGCCATTTGTGAAGAAAATGGATTTTCTCTAGAAACACGCCCATATCATCCGCATATTACTGTTGCTCGTAAATGGATAGGAGAAGAAAAGTTTCATTTAGAAAGTATAAAAGAAGTCCCTGAAATATCATTTCAAGCAGATACAATTACTTTATACGAATCCCACGTGAAAGAAACCCCGAAGTATAAATCGATTGTTGAAATAAAATTACAAAAATAGAATGGTGAAAACGTTTTTTATGCAGGTGAATATACTATAGAGAAGAATGGAGTTACTGTATAGAGTCTTGTTGATAAGAAAAGCCTTATCATTTGCAGCTCATTTTATCTCGCTCATTAAAGTTTCACTTTATTTTAACTTTGAGAATGATGGTGATTTTTTTATGTTGAAAGTAAAACGTCCATTTGATGCCTATTTAGATGAAATGAATAAAATTACAATTTTGCTCCCACATGCGTATGGAACAAGTCGGACATTTCGTTTGCAAGAAGGAAGTAATGTGAAAGATTTACCGATTGCTCATACGATTGCGCTTCCAGATGCAACGAAGTATGAGTGCTTTATAGAAGAGCCGCTAGATGTGGGAAAGTATTATACAGTACGAGATGAACGGAATGAAGAAACGGATTTACAAATAGGTGCTGTTATTCGAACAACAATTTTCGATGAAAAGTATTATTACGAAGGTACAGATTTAGGTGCTGTGTATCAAAAAGAAGAAACGACATTTAAAGTATGGGCCCCAACTGCAAGGCTTGCGAAAGTAAGAATTTATAAGAGCGATAAAGAATATGCCGATCATGAAATGTACAGGGGAGAAAACGGAGTTTGGATTCAAACATTACAAGGTGATTTAGACGGAGCGCGCTATACATTTCTTGTTTGTATTAATTTAATATGGAACGAAGCTGTAGATCCTTATGCAAAGTCGGTGACGGTAAACGGAAAACACGGTGTTGTTATCGATTTAGAAAAAACGAATGTAACAAGAAGAGAAGGATTACCACCATTACAATCAATGACAGATGCCATATTGTATGAACTGCATATTCGTGATGCGACTATACATCAAAATAGTGGAGTGATTCAAAAGGGAACATATAAAGGATTGATGGAAGAGGGAACAACAGGACGGAACGGGACTTTAACAGGGTTGTCTCATATAAAAGATTTAGGTGTTACACATGTTGAACTATTACCGTTATATTGTTTCGGTGGTGTAGATGAGGCGAATCCTTCATCTGCCTATAATTGGGGGTATAATCCATTATATTACAATGCACCAACAGGATTTTATGCTACAAATCCCTCTGATCCGTATAACAGGATAGTAGAGTGTAAACAGTTGATCGAGACATTTCATGAGCATGGCATTAGGGTAATTATAGATGTTGTATATAATCATGTTTATGAAAGAGAGCTATCATCATTTGAAAAGCTTGTTCCAGGATACTATTTTCGTCATGGTGAAGATGGTATGCCTTCTAATGGGACGGGAGTCGGAAATGATATAGCATCTGAACGGAAAATGATGAGGAAATTCATTGTAGAGTCTATTTTATATTGGCTTACTGAATACAATGTCGATGGATTCCGATTCGACTTAATGGGAATTTTAGATGTTGATACAATGAATATGATAGAAAAAGAAGTGCGAAACATAAAACGAGATGCTTTGTTATTAGGAGAAGGATGGGATTTACAAACACCGCTTCCTCGTGAGGAAAAAGCAACGTTAAATAATGCGAAGAAAATGCCACATATGGCGCAGTTTAATGATCAATTTCGTGATGGGATAAAAGGGAGTACATTTCATATAAATAAGCGTGGTTTTGCATTTGGTGGGCATGTAGACTGTAATCATTTGCAGTATATTGCAGCAGGAAGTCTTTTAAGTATGAAAGAAACAGGGCTGTTTCTAGAGCCGGCACAAAGCATTAACTATGTAGAATGTCATGATAATATGACGATGTGGGATAAACTAGTGCGCAGTAATGAAGAATCAGAAGCGATTTTGAAAAAACGTCACCTGCTAGCGAGCGCAATGGTTATTTTTTCACAAGGTATTCCTTTCTTACATGCAGGACAAGAGTTTTATCGTACGAAGAAAGGAAATGAAAATAGCTATAATGCAAATGATGAGATCAATCAATTAGATTGGGATCAAAAAGAGAAAGAAATAGAGACCGTTAACTATATAAAAGGTTTAATTGCGATTCGTAAAGAGCATGGGGCATTCCGATTACAAAACGCAGACCTTATAAAAAAACATATGACTTTTTTACAAACATCTACAGAAGTACTTGCATATCACCTAGAGCATGCAGAATCGTTTGGGCCGTGGAAAGAGATTGTCGTTTTATTTAATAGCGGTTTAGAAGCTAAAACTGTGCAACTTCCGAAAGAAGAAACGTGGCATGTGATAGTAGACGAAAAGCAAGCGAAAATAGAGCCAATTTCTTCATTTAGAGGAAAGGAACTTAGGCTCGCTCCAATTAGCACGTATATATTGACGATAATGTGACAAATCGCTACTTGACGATGAGAATGTAATAAATGTAGAATTGACAAAGGTGACGATTTTGATAAGTTGTCATTCTATGACAGGTTTTGTAAAATAAAATAGAGAATTTTTGGCTGAGGCTAATTTTTCTTTTCATTTACAGTAAAATATATGAATCCACAACATGTGTAGAAATGTTGCGGTTTTTCTTTTCATAACTATAAAAGATAAGGATTTGTTAACGGGTAATGAATATGGAATGGTTGGAACAATTATTAGGAAAAGAGTGGAGTCTTGTACCGGCTGGTGGAGTAACGGGCGATGCATATATTGCGCAAAACGGACAACAGAAGTTATTTTTAAAGCGGAATACATCGCCCTTTTTAGCGGTATTGTCAGCAGAAGGAATTGTTCCAAAATTACTTTGGACAAGAAGGGTAACGAACGGTGATGTAATTTCTGCTCAAAAATGGCTTCCGGGACAGAAGTTAGAGCCAGAGGATATGAAACTAGAACGTGTTGCGAAACTTTTGAAGAAAATTCACTCCTCTAAAGCGCTTGTACAGATGATTCAAAGACTTGGGAAGCAACCGCTTCACGCACAAGAGTTATTACAACAACTGCAACTCGTTTTAAGAGGAGATATAAGGGATGATGAAACAATTCAGCAAGGCCTTCAATATTTAATGGATTCATTAAAAGCTATTGAATACAATGAATTCGTTGTATGCCATTGTGATGTAAACCATAACAACTGGATATTGTCGGATGAAGATGAGTTGTTTTTAATTGATTGGGATGGAGCTGTAATTGCTGACCCAGCTCTAGACCTTGGTATGTTATTATATTGGTACATTCCGCGCCAGGAGTGGAGTGAGTGGCTCGGTTTTTATGATATTGAAATGGATGAATCGCTGCTTAGGCGCATGAGATGGTATGTGATAGCACAAACGATTTTGTCTATTCAATGGCATACAACAAAAAAACAGCAAGCAGAAGCTGAATATTGGCATCAATATTTACAGCAACTACTTGCTTCAGAATAATACTTAAGAAAAATTGTCCATTCCAGCAATCCACTGAGTAAGTTGTTCTTGATTATTGGAAATATGGTTGTCCAAATTAGAGGAAGATTTACCCGATTGACTATAAGAATATACATCGTTTAGCATTGTTTTAGCGTCACTACTTATATTATCGTTTGCGAGTAACAATTGAATGAGGCGCTCTAATTGCTCGCATTCTGAAACTGTCCCGCAGCAATCACTTTGGTGGTTGACTAAAATATCTTTCATCACTTCTAATTGATGTTGTTGATTAATTGGCATGAACGGATCATCCTTTCGATTGTTTTTCTCTTCAAATGTAAGAGAAAAAGCTGTTTCGTCATGGAATGTTTAATGCTGTATGTAGTTTTTATCAAAATGGTACATCTTATACTTGAAAGAAACGGACCGAGTGCTCGTACGTACTTGGTTTTTTGTTTGGTAGATTGATTAAAAAAAGAAAGAAGGAATTATTCCTTTAAAATAGTTTTGTAAAGAGAGGGAGACATCTATGCGTTTAAGACATAAACCATATGCAATGGATCGAATTAACGAGTATTCACATATCGTAATCGGAAACCCAGAGGAGCGCGCTGGTAACTGGAAAGAAGTATTTGGAAATGAACAACCAATTCATATTGAAGTAGGTACAGGTCGTGGCCGCTTTATGTATGATATGGCAAAAGCGAATCCACATATTAATTATATTGGAATTGAAAAATTCACAAGTGTTGTTGTAGATGCACTTGATAAATTAATTGAAGAAGAAGTGCCGAACTTAAAGTTAATTAATAAAGATGCTGAAGATTTAACAGTTTTCTTTGCAAAAGGTGAGATTGATCGCGTTTATTTAAACTTCTCAGATCCATGGCCAAAGAAGCGTCATACGAAGCGTCGTTTAACGTATAAAACGTTTTTACGCAATTATGAAGAAGTGTTAGTAGAAGGCGGAGAAATTCATTTCAAAACAGATAACCAAGGTTTATTTGAATATTCTCTTATGAGTATGGCTGAGTATGGTATGTTACTAACTTACTTAAGCTTAGATCTTCATAACAGCGACTTTGAAGGTAACATCATGACTGAATACGAAGAGAAATTCTCTAGTAAAGGTCATCGTATTTACCGAGTTGAAGCAAAATATCGTACAGAGCCTATGCAGTAATGCATAGGTTTTTTTACATCTAAAATAATCAGAATTTTATGTTAAGATTAATTGAAAGGGGGATGTGTAATGGAACAGTTACAAATTGGAGATATAAAAGTAACGTGGTTAAAAGGCGGAAATACACATTTAGATGGAGGGGCAATGTTTGGTGTTGTGCCGAAAGTACTTTGGTCACGTAAATATAAACATAATGACACAAATCATATTTACTTACGAACAGATCCGTTACTTTTACAAACGAAAGATGGAAATATGCTCATTGATTCAGGAATAGGAAACGGTAAGTTGGATGAGAAGATGAAACGAAATCAAGGTGTAACAGAAGAATCATCGGTTTATGAATCGTTAGAAAAACAGGGATTAAAGCCTGAAGATATTCAATATGTTTTAATGACACACCTTCATTTTGATCATGCATCTGGCCTAACAAAATGGGATGGGGATCAACTTGTACCAGCGTTTCCAAATGCGAAAGTTTACGTAAGTGAAACAGAGTGGAATGAAATGAGGAACCCAAATATTAGATCCCGTAATACATATTGGAAGGAAAATTGGGAACCGATTGTAGATCAAGTTGTTACATTTCAGCAAGAAATAGAAATTACAGATGAAATCAAGATGGCACATACGGGTGGGCATAGTGATGGACATGCAGTCATCATTTTGGAGAGTCAAGGGGAAACGATGCTACATTTAGCAGATCTCTTGCCGACGCACGCGCATCAAAATGTATTATGGGTAATGGCATACGATGATTATCCGATGACCTCGATTGAAAATAAACAAAAATGGATGAAGTATGGTGCTGAAAAAGAGGCATGGTTTACGTTTTACCATGACGCATATTATCGCGCTGTGAAGTGGAATGAGGAAGGTCATATCGTAGAAAAAATAGAACGGAAAACGAGTATAGAAGCATAAAAATAGGAGGTTGTTCCATCATATTTATTGGAGCAGCTTCTTTTTTATTGTCGGGTTTTGTTGGTAAGTCGATATATTTAAAAAATCGCCGATATAATTTGAGTTACGCTGATATAATTTTAATCAATACCCGCAATTTCAAAAAAATAAGAGGTTCACCTAATGGGAACCCTCCGTTTTATGCTGCTATAACCTCTAAAACAGTACCTGTTTTAGCATCAACTAAAAATTCAAATCGTTCTTGTATATCATCTAACATTGTTGTAAGACCGCCGCGATAAACTTCATATGCGACATCATATTTTTCAAATGTCTCTGGAACCATATGTACCCAAGAGCCAGTAATTTCACCTTTATGACTTAATGCTTGTTTCACCATTTTCAATGCTTTTTCTGAAGAAATATGGGATTGTTCTTGTACTTTGTTTGCAACGAGATAACCAGCTGCGAACCCAACGCCAAGACCTGCTACTAAACCTTTCCAGCTCATATATTCACCTCAATTCTATAAAATAAAAATAGTGTACCAATAATAATTATAAAGCAAATACAGCTAAAAAAGAAGAAACTAGAAACATTTCGAAAATTTCGTTACAATAAAAGAGGTATTCTACTAAGGTTTGAAAGAAGGGGACTTCGTGAATAAAGAGACATTGCAATTATTTCGTACGTTAACAGAATTACAAGGTGCATCAGGTTTTGAACATGATGTACGCCGTTTTATGAAACAAGAATTAAGCAAATATGCGGATGAAATTGTACAAGACGGTTTAGGTAGCGTATTTGGTCTGAAAAAAGGGGACGAAACTGGCCCGCGTGTTCTTGTAGCAGGTCATATGGATGAAGTAGGTTTCATGGTTACGCAAATTACGAAAAACGGAATGCTTCGTTTTCAAACGTTAGGCGGCTGGTGGAGTCAAGTTTTATTAGCGCAGCGTGTACAAGTTATGACGAAGAATGGTCCTGTTATTGGGGTTGTTGGTTCTATTCCTCCTCATTTATTAAGTGACGCGCAACGTGCAAAACCGATGGATATAAAAAATATGTTAATTGATATAGGTGCAGATAGTTATGAAGATGCGATTGAAATTGGTGTAAAACCGGGACAACAAATCGTGCCGATTTGCCCATTCACACCGATGGCAAATGAGAAGAAAATTATGGCGAAAGCTTGGGACAACCGTTACGGATGTGGTCTTGCAATCGAATTGTTAAAAGAATTAAAAGATGAAACATTACCAAACACATTATATTCTGGTGCTACTGTACAAGAAGAAGTAGGCCTTCGCGGAGCGCAAACAGCTGCAAATATGATTCAACCAGACATTTTCTATGCGCTTGATGCAAGTCCAGCAAACGATGCATCTGGTGACAAAACGCAGTTCGGTCAATTAGGAAAAGGTGCCCTTCTTCGTATTTACGATCGCACGATGGTAACACATAGAGGAATGCGCGAATTCATTTTAGATACAGCAGAAACAAACAACATTCCGTACCAATACTTTATTTCACAAGGTGGTACAGATGCGGGCCGTGTACATACAAGTAACTCTGGTATCCCATCAGCAGTAATTGGTGTTTGCGCACGCTACATTCATACACATGCTTCAATTTTACATGTTGATGATTATGCAGCGGCGAAAGAATTAATTACGAAGCTTGTAAGAGCAACGGATAAAACGACGTTAGAGACAATTAAGAATAACGCGTAGAGAAGAAGGGCGAAAAACCCTTCTTTTTTTAGATTGAATAGATGGCCCATCCATGAGTGGGAGCGGTCAGTGCTTATTTGGTGTTCGAATGATGTATGAAGACTCCAAGTAGGAAGTGAGAGGAAGGCTGTTTTTGTTTTCGAAGACGGTAATGTTGCTAGAAAAACCCTTCTTTTTTAGGCTGAATAGATGACTTGGTGATATGTGGTAGTGGTTGATGCTTAGTTCGTATCTGATGCGGATATTAGAATAGAATGATGAATTTTTATAGAGGTGAACGAAATGAAGGTAGTAGTTGGATCGAAGAATAAAACGAAGGTTGGCGCTGTGGAGAAGGTTTGGAAAGATGCTGAAATTACATCTCTTTCTGTTCCTTCAGGAGTAGCAAATCAGCCGTTTTCAGATGAAGAGACGATGCAAGGAGCGATTAATAGAGCGAAGCGAGCGCTAGAGGAAGGAGGAGCTCAAATTGGTATTGGGCTAGAAGGCGGCGTAATGAAAACGGAGTACGGTTTATTTATGTGTAATTGGGGCGCGCTAGCAACAAGTGATGGTAAAATATTTGTTGCCGGCGGGGCACGTATTACGTTACCGGATGATTTTTTAGCACCTCTTGAAGAGGGCAAGGAGTTAAGTGAAGTGATGGAAGAGTTTGTACATAGAAAAGATATTCGTAGTCACGAAGGTGCAATCGGTATTTTTACAGATGATTATGTTGATCGCACGGAATTATTTGTACACGTTGTTAAGTTACTTGTTGGGCAATATAAGTATGACGAAAAGCAAGCATAAACCTTGCACCATGCGTGATGTATGGTAGTATAAAAGAAAGATTATAACATGAAAACATGCACTCGTTAGAGGAGGAAATATAGATGAAGTCATTAGAAAGCATGGAGCAATTCCAACAATTAAAAAATGAAGAGAATGTAGTCTTTATGTTCTCAGCAGAATGGTGCCCAGACTGCCGTTTTGTAGACCCATTTATGCCAGAAGTAGAAGAGAAATATAGTGATTTCTCATTTTACTATGTAGATCGTGATGAGTTTATTGATCTATGTGTAAAATTAGACGTATTTGGCATTCCGAGCTTTGTAGCGTACAATAAGGGTGAAGAAACTGGTCGCTATGTAAACAAAGATCGTAAAACACAAGAACAAATCGAAGAGTTTATTGAAGGTTTAAAATAAGGCAATTTGCCAATTGAATTGTAAAACAACCTCTACCTTCGCGGGGGAGGTTATTTTTTTGGAAGGGAGGAAAAAGAGATGAAGATGACAAGTAAAAAGATGAAAGACGAGTTAATGAAGAAATTATCTCGCCCAGAATGGGACTTTCAGTATGATAGCGAGAAAGAAGTTCTACGTATTGAACAGAAAGACTCTAAAAAAGGTATTAACGTATCGCTTCCAGGAGTTGTGGCAAAATGGGAAGTGAATAAAGAAAAAGCAATTGAAGAGGTTGCTTATTATGTACAAGAAGCGCTAATTGCGATGCATAAAGAAGAAAATAGTGGAGCGAAAATTTTACCTGTTATTCGCTCTACTTCTTTCCCGAAACAAGCAGAAGAAGGAAATCCGTTTATTATGACGGATCATACGGCGGAAACACGTATTTACTATGCGTTAGATTCGAATAAAACGTATCGACTAATCGATGAGCGTCTGTTACAAAAATTAGAACTTACAGAACAGCAAGTACGTGAAATGGCATTATTCAATGCTCGTTCATTAGGTTATGAATTTAAACAAGACACAGTAGCGGGTAATACATTCTACTTTTTAAACACAAATGATGGGTATGACGCGACGCGTATTTTAAACGAATCGTTACTACAATCGATGCGTGAAAAGATTTCTGGTGACATGGTTGTTGCTGTTCCTCACCAAGATGTATTAATTATTGCTGATATCGTTAACGAAATCGGTTATGATATTATTGCACAAATGACAATGAAATTTTTTGCCGAAGGGCATGTTCCGATTACATCACTTTCATTCGTATATGAAGATGGAGAGTTTGAACCAATCTTTATTTTAGCGAAAAATCGGAAGAAGACAGATGGAAAAGAGAAAGGATGAACGAAGTGAACGTTTTTTACAACCTTGAAGGAATTGGTGACACTTTAATTGTTGCCTTACAAGATATTACTTTAGAGAACCGTACTTTTGATCGCAAAGGAGATGTTGCTCGCGTTTATGATCGTGAAAGCAACGTAACGGGAGGATTCAACATCTTTAATGCATCTTCTTATTTAGAAGTAACAGAAACAGGTAACCTTACATTAACGAAAGAGCTTGTTGAGAAAATCAACGAAATTTTAGCGAAGAACGGCTTTGAAGAAACAGTAGAAGCAGATCTTTCTCCGAAATTTGTTGTAGGTTATGTAGCTGAAAAAGAAAAGCATCCAAATGCTGATAAGTTAAACATCTGTAAAGTAGAAATCGGTACAGAAACATTACAAATCGTATGTGGCGCACCAAACGTTGATGCAGGACAAAAAGTTGTCGTTGCAAAAATCGGTGCTGTAATGCCAAGCGGTATGTTAATCAAGCCAGCTGAGCTTCGCGGTGTTCCTTCTTCTGGAATGATCTGCTCTGCACGTGAATTAGAGCTTCCAGACGCTCCACAAGAAAAAGGTATTCTTGTATTAGAAGATAGTTTTGAAGTTGGACAAGAATTTAAATTTTAATTGATATAAGAAAAGAGAGGTTGTCCTTTTGGGCAGCCTCTCTTTTTTGTCATTTTTGTTGGTAAGTCGAAATTTCGTGTTGAATCGTTAATATATTGAGAGTTGTGATAGATATACTCAAAAAATCGTAAATATGGTCAGGGTGTCACCTTTTGTCTTAAAATCTATATTGTATTTTATAAACAAACTAGTTAAAATTTAGAAAAATAGAAGGGGATAGACGTATGAAACAACAACCAAAAATCGCAGAACTTCTAAAACGAATTGAAACTTCAAAACAGCAAGATGTTGAGCTAGGTACTTATGAAATATATGTGTTTAGTGAAAGTGAATTAGAAAAAGGACAAATCGGTTACCGATATGATAAACATAAAAAGTCATTAATAAGTGAAGAAAACGGAAAGTGGCAAGAAGGATGGATTGCAATTGGATATGAAACGGATATGGGCGATCCAGTTTTCGTAAATATAGATGATGACGCTTATCCAGTTTATACTGCAGAACGTGGTACAGAAACATGGCAGCCAGTTTATATTGGAAATATGGATGAGATTATAGGGCAATTATAAGAAAAACTTTGAATCCGGTGCAAAGTGATGGGAGAGAAGTATGAAGTATATAAAAATAATGAGCATGATTGCATTCATTGGAATATATATGGCCGGTTGTTCACAAGAGCAGCCGAAAAAAGAAACTACATCTTCTATACAAGAGAAAAACAAAGATACCAAAGAAGACGCACCGGTAGAAAAGCAGCAAGAACAAGAAAAGAAAGAAGAATCGCAAGTAGAACAGAGGCAAGAGGAAGTATCAGCCGAGGAAAAGAAAGAAGAAACTACAACTGTGCCGCCAATTGAGCAACCAGTGCAAAATAATGAACAAAAAGTAGAGAGTAATGAAAAGCAAGGAAAGTTTCTCGTCGTTATTGATCCAGGGCATCAACAAAAAGCGAATTTAAATTTAGAGCCAATTGGACCAGGGGCAACAACGCAAAAATATAAAGTGACAGACGGTACAACAGGTGTTGTGACGAAAAAGAGAGAGGCTGTACTTGTATTAGAAATGGCTTTTTTATTAAAAGAAAAGCTTGAAGCAAAAGGGATACAAGTATTAATGACGAGAACATCACAAGACGTTGATATAAGTAATAAAGAACGGGCGACATTCGCAAATAATCATAAGGCTAATTTATTTTTACGTCTTCATGCAGATGGTTCTGAAAATCCAAACGAAAGTGGATTTGCTGTATTGACGCCGGCAGAAGGAAGTCCGTATACGAAAGAGATTTATGCGGAAAGTCTTCAAATCTCTCAAACGATAGTAAATAAAATGAGAGAAAATCAGCAAGTGAAAGTAAATGGAATTAAATTTAGGGATGACCTTTCTGGATTCAATTGGTCCAAAGTACCTGGCGTACTATTAGAACTTGGGTTTATGTCAAACTATGAAGAAGATAAAAAATTATCTGACCCGCAGTATGTAAATTCTTTATTGCAAAGTGTAACGGATAGTGTAGATGCATATCGGAAGAGTAAAGCTTAAGCGCAGTCTTATATGAAAGGCTGCGTTTTTCTATATGAAACACTCGTAAATTAGAATATTGTGGATAAATATGACATGCTTAATTTTACCTGCACTTTTTGCCGAATGCTGATACAATAAAGGATGTTACTATTTAGTAGAAAGAGTGGTAAGCATGTTAGATTGGATGAAAAAGCTGTTTAACAAAGAGGAAGAACAAACAGCGATGAATAAAGAAGTACCAAAGCAAATTGAAAGTCAGCCGAAAATTCCTCGTGTAAACCACTACACTGAAGCAAGAGAAGCACAAATGGCAAGTAGGAATGCAGGTAAATGCCGTTTTCCTTTAGTACCGGATAATGGGTTCGATGAAGAGGATGAAAGCGAAGTAAATCGCTTTGAAGAACAACCTGTTCAAGGAGTAGCATATGAAGAACCGACTGCCCAAAGAGGAATAAAGGTGGAAAGAAGCAGACGACCGTATGTGGAAAAGGTAGTTTCTACATATGAAGAGCCGGAAGTGCAATATGAACCGGTGCGGGAGTCTGTCGTTAAAAAGGCATCTGCACCTTCGCAAGAGAGTAACCGTAGACCATTTCGTCCAACAGAAATGATTTCGCCAATTTATGGATATAATCGTCCTTCAGTAGAGAAAAAGGTTGAAAAGCAGGAGGAAGTAAAAGAAAGAGAAGATCTTGAAATATCTGTAGAGGGAAAAGCAGTTGTTGATGCATGGTTAGAGAAAAAAGGATATAAATTATCTGATTTCTCAGAAGGACAAGCAACGTCTTCTGCTCCAGGTGAAGTAGTTGAACAGAAAGGCCAACAGAGTAAAAAAGAAGAAAAATCAGTTGTTGATCAATGGCTAGAGAAAAACGGTTATGAAATTGAAAGCCAAGTGCCTTTAGTAGAAGAAAAAGAAGTGATTAAAGAAATGAGTACACCGCAGGAAGTTTCAGCGGATGAATTACTTCATAAAACAGTAGCTGAGCAGATGGAAAGTGCTAAGCTAGAAAAAGATGTAGTGGTGTTAAACGAAAACAATCTACAAGAAGAATTAGTAGCTTCTAAAGTAGAGCACGAGGATACAATATTATCAGAAGAAATTAAACGTAATACAGAAATAAAACAACCTACTATTGAAGTAGAAAAGCAAGCTCCAGAAGAATCAGTGATTGTCAAAGCAGAAGAAAAACTTGAAGAAACAATCATTGTGGAAATACCAGAAGAGCTAGAAGAAGTGGAAGTAATTACAGAAACAGAAGAGCCAGAAGAAGTAATTGCAGAAACAGAAGAGCCAGAAGAAGTAATTGCAGAAACGGAAGAGTCAGAAGAAGTAGAAGTGATTGCAGAAACGGAAGAGTCAGAAGAAGTAGAAGTGATTGCAGAAACAGAAGAGCTAGAAGAAGTAGAAGTGATTGCAGAAACGGAAGAGTCAGAAGAAGTAGAAGTGATTGCAGAAACAGAAGAGCTAGAAGAAGTAGAAGTAATTGCAGAAACAGAAGAATCAGAAGAAGTGGAAGTAATCGCAGAAACAGAAGAATCAGAAGAAGTAGAAGTGATTGCAGAAACAGAAGAATCAGAAGAAGTGGAAGTAATTGCAGAAACGGAAGAGTCAGAAGAAGTAGAAGTGATTGTAGAAACGGAAGAGTCAGAAGAAGTAGAAGTAATTGTGGAAACGGAAGAGCTAGAAGAAGTGGAAGTAATTGCGGAAACAGAAGAATCAGAAGAAGTGGAAGTAATTGCAGAAACGGAAGAGTCAGAAGAAGTAGAAGTAATCGCAGAAGCAGAAGAGTCAGAAGAAGTGGAAGTAATTGCGGAAACAGAAGAGCTAGAAGAAGTAGAAGTGATTGCGGAAACGGAAGAGCTAGAAGAAGTGGAAGTAATTGCGGAAACAGAAGAGCTAGAAGAAGTAGAAGTAATTGCAGAAACAGAAGAGCTAGAAGAAGTAGAAGTAATTGCGGAAACGGAAGAGCTAGAAGAAGTGGAAGTAATTGCGGAAACAGAAGAGCTAGAAGAAGTAGAAGTGATCGCAGAAACAAAAGCGCCTGTAGTAGAGACATTTGTAGCACTTGAGGAAATTCAGCAAGAAGATGAAGTAATTGAACAAAACAATGAATTCATACATGTAGCTGAGGCTGATGAACAGACAAAGAACGATGTTCAAAGCTTTGCGAATGTTTTAATTGCAGAAACAGAAGAAAATAAACGAGTTGAAGAAGAAGCACCGGTCGTAGAAGAGCAATCAGTTGAAGAAGAAGTGCCGGTCGTAGAAGAACAACCCGTTGTAAAAAAAGAAGAACCAAAACGTGAGAAAAAGCGTCATGTACCATTTAATGTTGTTATGTTGAAACAAGATAGAACACGATTAATGGAAAGACATGCAGCTAGAGCAAATGCAATGCAGCCTTCTGCTAATGTACGAGTAGAGAATAAGCCAGTACAACAAGAGGTAGCAGAATCACAAGTGGAAGAAAGCCCAGTGCAGCAAGTAGTAGCAGAACCACAAGTGGAAGAACAACCAATGCAGCAAGTAGTAGCAGAACCACAAGTGGAAGAAAGCCCAGTGCAGCAAGTAGTAGCAAAGCCACAAGTAGAAGAACAACCAATGCAGCAAGTAGTAGTAGAACCACAAGTGGAAGAAAGCCCAGTGCAGCAAGTAGTAGCAGAACCACAAGTGGAAGAACAACCAATGCAGCAAGTAGTAGCAGAACCACAAGTGGAAGAACAACCAATGCAACAAGTAGTGGTAGAGCAAGTACAAAAGTCAATTTCAAGTACAGAACCAAAAGAGAAAGCATATGTTGTAAATCAAAGAGAGAACGATATGCGAAATGTATTGCATACACCACCGACGTATACTGTTCCGCCATTAGCGTTGTTGTCAATTCCACAGCAATCAGCGCTAGATAATACAGAATGGTTAGATGAGCAAAAAGAATTATTAGATACAACGTTTAATAATTTTCATGTTGGAGCACATGTTATTAATGTATCGCAAGGGCCAGCAGTAACTCGTTTTGAAGTGCAACCAGACCCAGGCGTGAAAGTAAATAAAATTACAAATTTAAGTGATGATATTAAGTTAAGTTTAGCTGCGAAAGATATTCGTATTGAAGCGCCGATTCCAGGGAAGAGTGCAATTGGAATTGAAGTTCCAAATAAAGAAAGTAAGCCAGTATTTCTTCGCGAAATTTTAAGAAGTCCTGTGTTTACAAAGAGTGAATCACCGCTTACTGTTGCGCTTGGACTTGATATTTCAGGGGATCCAATTGTAACGGATATTCGAAAAATGCCGCACGGACTTATTGCGGGTGCAACGGGTTCAGGTAAAAGTGTGTGTATTAACGCGATTTTAACGAGTATTTTATATAAAGCGAAACCACATGAAGTGAAGTTAATGTTAATTGATCCGAAGATGGTTGAGCTTGCACCATACAATTCTGTTCCGCATCTTGTAGCACCTGTTATTACGGATGTAAAAGCAGCGACAGCTGCGTTAAAGTGGGCAGTTGATGAGATGGAGCGTCGTTATGAATTGTTTGCGCATGCTGGTGCTCGTGATTTAACTCGCTATAATACAATTGTAAGTGATCGAGATATTCCAGGAGAGACATTACCTTATATCGTTATCGTTATTGATGAGTTAGCCGATTTAATGATGGTAGCACCAGGTGATGTTGAGGAAGCAATTTGTCGTATTGCGCAAAAAGCACGTGCTTGTGGTATTCATTTATTAGTTGCGACGCAGCGTCCATCTGTAGATGTTATTACAGGTTTAATTAAATCAAATATTCCAACGCGTATTGCGTTTACTGTATCATCTCAAGTTGATTCACGTACGATTATCGATATTGGGGGCGCGGAAAAATTACTTGGCCGTGGTGATATGTTATTTTTAGGGAACGGTACATCTAAGCCAGTTCGTGTACAAGGTGTATATGTATCGGATGATGAGATTGAAAAAACAGTTGATCATGTGAGAAAGCAAATGAAGCCGAATTACTTATTTAAGCAAGAGGATTTATTAGCGAAAACAGAACAGGCTGAGTCGGAAGATGAGCTGTTCTTTGATGCATGTCAATTTGTTGTAGAACAAGGGGGAGCGTCCACATCTTCTGTACAGCGAAAATTCCGTATTGGTTATAATCGCGCAGCACGTCTCATTGAAGAGATGGAATCGCAAGGGATTATTTCTGAAGCGAGAGGAACTAAGCCGAGAGATGTCCTTATTTCTGAGGATGAATTTGCTGCTATGCAGGAAACGAATGTATAGTCCACGGTTTTGCTGTATACTAATAGAAAATGTTGGATAGTAAAGTAGGGAGTAAAGCGACATGAAAGAAATTGAATTAAAATTAAAAGGTGAAATAAATCGACTAACAAATAAAACATTTAAATTTGACGAACGCGTTGGGGAAGGTTGGTTCTCCGCCGTTTACTTTTTAAAAACTAGAGAAATTATTGAAGAATTTCGCCCAAAAAGTGTTGTAACGATGCAATTTTTCCAAAAAGAAAATGCAGTTCTTTGCGGAACAGATGAAGTGATTGCATTGCTGCAAACATTCGCTAAAAATCCTGAGGAACTTGAAATTAACTCTTTAAAAGATGGCGATAAAATTAGTCCATTTGAAACAGTGTTAACAATTCATGGTCCTTATGAGAATTTCGGATTTTTAGAAGGTGTTATTGATGGGATTTTAGCTCGTCGTACATCGGTTGCAACAAACGTATATAATGTTGTCCAAGCTGCACGTAGTGTAGATAAAGAAAAACCAGTTATTTTCATGGGAGATCGTGACGATCATTATACACAACAAGCTGGTGACGGTTATGCAGCATACATCGGAGGTATGAGCGCACAAGCGACGCATGCGATGAATGAATGGTGGGGCAGAAGTGGTATGGGAACAATGCCTCACGCATTAATTCAAATGTTTAATGGTGATGTTGTGGAAGCGGCAAAAGCATATCATAAGAAATTCCCAGAAGATGAATTAGTTGTACTAATTGATTACAATAATGATGTTATTACAGATGCACTTCGTGTAGCGCGTGAGTTTGGATCGACATTAAAAGGTGTGCGTGTAGATACGTCTCGCACAATGATTGATCAATACTTTATTCGCCACCCAGAAGTACTTGGAACATTTGATCCACGTGGTGTAAACCCATCGCTTGTATTTGCACTTCGCAAGGCGCTTGATGAAGAAGGATTCCAGCATGTAGACATCGTTGTAACTGGTGGATTTGATGAAAAACGTATTCGTGAATTTGAAGCTCAAAAGGTACCTGTTGACATATACGGGGTAGGAAGTAGCTTGTTAAAAATGAATATTGGCTTTACTGGTGATAATGTAGAATTAAATGGGAAACCAGAAGCAAAAGCTGGTCGTAAATATCGTCCAAACCCACGTTTAGAGCGTGTTCAATTAGAAAAAAGAGAAGATATGTAAAAGAGAGAAAAACTGATAGGTGATTGACCCTATCAGTTTTTCTGTTATCATAGTATAGCGGCTTCTTTTTTGCTATAATGGACTTGTTATGGACATATAAAGAAGTACGTACGAGTTTATCCTGATAAGTGAAGGGAAAGAATAACTTCACTACATCAAAAATGTATGATGATTACCAAAATAAGAAAAGATTCATATACTGTCTTATAGATAGGCCGTTGTATTAGTTCGAAATGTTGGAGGTTCTTTAAGATGACAGTTTACCATTTTGTAGGAATTAAAGGAACAGGAATGAGTTCATTAGCGCAAATTCTTCATGATATGAAGCATACTGTTCAAGGGTCTGATTATGAAAAGCGTTTCTTTACACAAACAGCGTTGGAAAAGCGTAGTATCTCGATCCTTCCTTTTGATAAGAATAATGTAGAAGAAGGACAAGTGATTATTGCAGGAAATGCATTTCCTGATACGCATGAAGAAATCGTAGCAGCAAAAGAATTAAACATCCCAGTCCATCGTTACCATCACTTCTTAGGTGACCTGATGAGCCAATACACAAGTGTTGCTGTAACTGGTGCACACGGAAAAACATCAACAACAGGTTTGTTAGCCCATGTAATGCAAGGTGCACACCCGACATCTTACCTTATTGGAGATGGAACAGGGCATGGGGTAGAAAATAGTAAGTATTTTGTATTTGAAGCTTGTGAGTATCGTCGTCATTTCTTGTCTTACAATCCAGACTATGCAATTATGACGAATATTGATTTTGATCATCCAGATTATTTTGCAGACATCAATGATGTATTCAGTGCATTCCAAGAGATGGCATTGCAAGTGAAAAAAGGCATTATTGCATGTGGAGATGATGAAGAACTTCAAAAAATTCAAGCGAAAGTACCTGTTATTTTCTATGGATTTGGAGAAGATAATGATTTCCAAGCACGTAACATTCAAAAGAGAACAGATGGCACGATATTCGATGTATTCGTTCGTAATACGTACTATGACACGTTCAAAATTACAGGATACGGCAACCATAGCGTATTAAATGCATTAGCAGTAATCGCGCTTTGTCATTATGAAAACGTTGATGTAGAAGCAGTAAAACATCAATTAACAACTTTTGAAGGCGTAAAACGTCGCTTTAATGAAAAGCCGATGGGAGAGCAAGTAATCATCGATGACTACGCACACCATCCGACAGAAATTAATGCAACGATTGAAGCTGCTCGTCAAAAACATCCAGAGCGTGAAGTTGTCGCTGTATTCCAACCACATACATTCTCACGTACAGAAAAGTTCTTAGATGAGTTCGCAGAAAGCTTAAGCAAAGCTGACCAAGTATACTTATGTGATATTTTCGGATCAGCACGTGAAAACAAAGGTGAATTAACAATCGAAGATCTGCAAAAGCGTATTGACGGTGCAGAATTAATTACAGATACAACAACGGATGTATTAAAGAAACATAAAAACGGCGTTCTAATTTTCATGGGCGCAGGTGACATCCAAAAATTCGAAGCAGCTTACGTAAAAGAAGTTCAAGTTGCAGAGAAATAATAGAAAAGACGCATAGCGGTGGCTGTGCGTCTTTTTTGTTGTGTTCAACTTTTATTTATGTATTGACCTAGAGCTAACTCTAGGTTGTAAGATGAAAATGTAAAAACAAGGGGGAGAGAACATGTATAAAATCGGTGAAGTAGCAGAATTAACAGGGATGGGCATTCACACTTTGCGCTACTATGAGAAATTAGGTTTATTACCACCACCAACGCGATATAGCGGTATTCGTCAATATACAGAAGGCGATGTACGTTTATTAAAATTTTTATATTCATTAAAACAAACTGGGATGTCATTAGAAGAGATGGCTGAGTTTGCAAGTGATGGGTGCATTATAGAGGAAATTAGGCAGAAGAAAGAGGAAGTACCAGCGAAAGTAAAAAAGAGAATTTCCATTTTAACAACGCACTTGGAGCAATTAAAAGAACAGCAGGAACAATTGCAAAAAGTTGTTCAGCTAACGGAGGAGAAGTTAGAAATTTATTACGGTTTTCTAGAAGAAAAAGACTTGGAGGCCGGCAATGAAAAATAAAGTATATACGCAGTTATTAGGTTTTGCGATATTTACTGGTGGGACATTTAATGCTTCGAAATATGCGGTGCAGTATTTCGAAGCAATTCATATAGCAGCATGGCGTTTTGGGATTGCTGCATTTGTGATGTTATGTCTGTTAAAAATACGAAAAGATTTTGATTTGGAAGTATGGATGCAGAATAGGACCTGTTATCTTTTGCTAGGTATTGTTGGTGTATTCGGCTTTAACTTCTTTTTCTTTTTAGGAATGAAATATACAGAAGCTGTTAATGGTGCACTTATTATGGCGACAAATCCTCTCGTTACGACGCTGTTAGCAAGTGTCATTTTACGAGAGAAAATTGTGAAGCGCCAAGCAATTGGAATGTTACTTGCACTAATTGGCGTTGTTTTTGTACTTACACAAGGTTCGTTTACAATACTACAACATTTATCATTTTCAAAAGGGGATTTTTATATTTTATTAGGGAATATTTGCTGGGCGTTATACGGCGTGCTAGGCAGACGGTTTATTAAAACTGGTAATCCAATACAAACGACGACATATACGATGACTATTGGTGCACTTGCCTTTATTATCATATCTTCTACACAAAAAAGTATAGTACCAGTTTTAGAAATTCCTTTGTTGGCATGGGGAGCAATTCTCTTTATGGCAATTGGAATGAGTGTGCTTGGTTACTTATGGTGGAATAATGGAATTGCTCAAATTGGTGCAGCAAGGACATCATTATTTTTTAATCTAGTGCCTGTTGTTACAATACTTATTTCTTTTATTGAAGGAGTCAATATAACATCTGCACAATCTGTAGGAATGATATTAGTTATTACGGGAGTATCGTATTCTTCTGGTTTTATACAAAGAAAATCAAAAGAAAGTGTTAATATTTAACTTTTTACACCTAAAAATGTTAGAATAATAAGAAAACTAAAAAGGGGACTAAAAAGCATGTTCACACTCCGAGTAGATGACGAAATCGAACTACAATTACTAGAAAAACATCATAAAGAGGAATTATATCAATTATTAGATCAAAACCGTAATCATTTACGAAAATGGCTCCCTTGGATAGATGGGACAAAATCTGCTGATGCTTATGATGAGATTTTTCCGATGTGGTTAAAGAAATTTGCAGAGGGAGACGGTTTTGAAAGTGGTATACGTTACAAAGGAAAGCTCGTTGGGATGGTAGGTATTCATCCAGTGAGCTGGGGGAAGAAAGCCGCGAGTCTTGGGTATTACCTTGCAGAAGATACTGGAGGAAAAGGCGTTATGACGCGTAGCGTGAAGGCTGTGCTTCAATATGCATTTGAGAATTTAAAATTAAATAAAATGGAAATCCGATGCGGTGTTGAAAATGTGAAAAGTCGCGCTATTCCAGAGCGTTTAGGGTTTAAGTTAGATGGTATTTTACGAGATGAAGAATGGTTATATGATCATTTCCATGATGTCGCTGTATATAGTTTATTAGCTTCAGAGTGGAAAGAAATTCGATGAACGAGAAAATTCGTATTGTTCCGTATGAAAGTACGTTTCAAGAGGAAGTAGTAGATCTTATCGTTCATATTCAGCAAAAAGAGTATAATGTTCCCATTACGAAAGAAGAGCAATCTGATTTACTTGAAATAGAAACATTCTATCAAAAGGATCACGGAAACTTTTGGGTAGCAATTTATGATGGTAAAGTAGTTGGAACAGTAGCTTTATTAGATATTGAGAATCATCAAGTAGCGCTAAGAAAAATGTTCGTACAAAAAGAGTTTCGCGGAAAAGAATGGGGCGCATCACATATGTTGCTTCAAACAGCAATTTCATGGGCTGAGGATAAAAAATTGAAAGATATTTACTTAGGAACAACAATAAAATTTTTAGCGGCACATCGTTTTTATGAAAAGAATGGTTTTCAAAGTGTGAGTATAGATCAGTTGCCGAAAAATTTTCCAGTGTTACAGGTAGATAAGAAATTTTATAGGTACATTGTGAAAAAGGTCATTTAGAAATGGCCTTTTTCTATGAACTAAAATGGAAATAGTGGTATAATTTGGATTAGGGGGTGTAGGTATGAACTTTCCAATTCAAAGAAGTAAGTCAGTAGTCATTTTTGTTTGTCTTACGTTAGCTTTTATGTGTATATATCCAATTGTCATGCTTTTCACTAATAAAGCGCATTGGATATCGGCGTTGATTGGGATGGGTTTATGCTTCATTGTAAATGTACCACTTGTTTGGGAAGTATTTATTAAAAAACATAAAGTAGAAAATGGCGTATTAAAGTACGGTGTTTTAAATGACGATATTGTATTGAAAGAGATAAGAATAATTCGTCAAGTTGGGAAATCGCTTGAAATTACGACGAATGCATATAAAGTACATATAATTGCGATGCCGCAAAATATGAATGAATTTTTGGCGCTTATTGAGAAAGAAAATCCACATGTGAAAATAGAAATGGTAGGTAAGAAATGAAATATGTAAAACCTTTGTTTTGTTTGGAAATTTTGCTTGTGTTTGCTATCTGCACTAGGGTAAATATGAAATGGAACCTGCCTTTATATGTACCAATATTAATAGGTACTATCGCAGTGGCACTTTTATATTATTTTCATTTTCAGCAAACAAAAAGTAAGAACAGTAGATCGATATAGGGTGAGGATAATAAAAAACGCTCGGATATAATTCCGAGCGTTTTTTATTATTTTAAGTTTTCTGGGTTTAAAGCTTCTAATTCAGGTACAACGAAGCGTCCGTCTTTACGGATTAGTACGTCGTCGAAGTAAATTTCACCGCCGCCGTATTCAGGGCGTTGGATGCATACTAAGTCCCAATGGATGTTTGAGTTGTTACCATTCCATGCATCGTCGTAAGCTTGTCCAGGAGTGAAGTGGAAGCTGCCATCGATTTTTTCATCGAATAGGATGTCTCCCATTGGATGTAAGATGTATGGGTTTACGCCGATTGCGAATTCACCAACGTAGCGTGCGCCTTCGTCTGTATCGAAGATTTTATTAATGCGTTCTGAATCGTTTGCAGTTGCTTCAACGATTTGGCCGTTCTCGAACTTAAGTTGTACATTTTCAAATGTATAACCGTTGTAAGGAGATGGTGTGTTGTAAGAAACTGTACCGTTAACAGAGTCACGAACTGGTGCAGAGTATACTTCACCATCTGGAATGTTTAAATGACCTGAGCATTTAATTGCTGGAATGTCTTTAATAGAGAATGTTAAGTCAGTTCCAGGACCAGTTAAACGAACTTTATCTGTTTTATTCATTAATGTAACAAGGCTATCCATCGCCTTATCCATTTTACCGTAGTCTAAGTTACATACTTCAAAGTAGAAGTCTTCGAAAGCTTCTGTACTCATTTTAGCAAGCTGTGCCATAGAAGCATTTGGGTAGCGAAGAACAACCCAGCGTGTTTTTGGAACGCGAATGTCTCTATGAACTTTTTTGCCAACTGTTTGGCCATGAACTTTCATACGCTCACTTGGAACGTCAGCTTGTTCATTAATATTATCGCCAGAGCGAAGACCGATATAAGCGTCCATGTCTTTCATTACGCTTGCTTCATATGCAGCGATTTGTTCGAAATGTTCTTCAGTAGCACCCATTAATAAAGAGCGATCTACTTGATGATCTTTTAAAGAGACGAATGGGAAACCACCAGCTGCATATGCTTCTTTTACAAGTGCAGTTACAAGTTCTTTTTGTAAGCCAAAGTTTTCAATTAATACTTTTTCACCTTTTTGTAAGCGGATAGAGTAGTTAATTAAATTGTATGCTAACTTTTCAATACGTGGATCTTTCATATGTAAAGCCTCCCTACTAATTATGTATCCTCTCCTATTGTAACCTACTTAGTGGAATTTGTTGAATGATTTATGTTACAGTTAACGAATAAGTATGAAAATTCTAATGATGAGATAGGGATTAGAATGAAACGGAAAATGATTGTATAATAGGGGAAAGTATGAAAAAGATAAAGGAAGTGATGAAATGCAAGTTCTTTTATATGTAAGTGCGGCTATTATCGCGGTTGCTTTCGCAGTATTAGTAGTGTATGTATGCAGAACGTTGTTATCGGTTCAGAAGACGTTAGAAAACGTTGCAAGCACGTTAGAAGGTTTAGAAAAACAAATGCAAGGAATTAGCGTAGAGACAGAGCAATTATTACATAAAACGAATGCGTTAGCTGATGATATTCAACAGAAGTCACAGTCATTAAATAAAGTGGTAGCGGGTGTAGATGGGATTGGAACGACAATCCAATCCTTAAATACGAAGCTTCGTAATGTATCAGACTCTGTAACGGACGAAATTGAAAATAACGCTGATAAAGTAGCGCAAGTTGTACAGTGGAGCAGTGCGGCGATTGAAGTATACAATCATTACCGTGCGTCGAGACAAGAGAAGAAGGTTGAAAAAGAAGAGCGTAAATTAGAAAGAATTGAGAAAAACGCTGAAAAGAAAGAGAAGCGCTCTAGATTTCGTATGAGAGGTGAATCGTGATGAATATGACAAAGCTTGAAACAATTGAAGAGCTTGAAGTCTTAGTAGAAAAGAATGAGCCGTATGTTCTTTTTAAACATAGTACGACATGCCCGATTAGTCACGGTGCATACACAGAATTTCAAGCGTATTGCAGTGAAGAAAGAGAAGTGCCAGCGTATTACTTATACGTACAAGATGCAAGAGATGTGTCAAATCGTGTTGCAGAACAATACAGTATTAGACATGAATCCCCGCAAGTATTATACATAAAAGATGGTATGGTAGTATGGAATACATCTCATTGGAATATTAAAAAAGATGCTTTAGAAGAGAATATAAAGTAAAAAGAAGCAAGCTAAAGGTGCTTGCTTCTTTTTTTTGTTTTTGTTGAAATATATTTAATGGTACACTATTAATAGTTCAAACTAAATAACTAGATTGTTGAAAGTAGGTTTTAAGTAATGAAGAAAATGGCATTATCCTTCGCAGTCGTAAGTTTATTACTGGGAGCTTGTAGTAACAATAGTAATACGATTAGTAAGAAGGATGAAGTTATACAAAAAGATACAAAAGAAAAAAGTATGATTCCGAGAACTGCTGTTTCTAAAGATTATTATAGAACTGTTATTCCTTTAAAAGAACAAAAGGTTATTAATACAGCTAATATAAAAACAAATTCTAAATTAGATTTAGCAGAGTATGAAAATGGTTTAATAAATATTGCAACGCAGCAATTTGATACAGAGAGCCACGTACTGCAATTAAATCAGTATATTCCAGAGAAACTAGTTGATGAGCTAGTTGCGAAAGTAGAAGCGCCAGTTTTGACGAATATTATAGAACAAGACTATTTCGGAAAACAGAATTCAAATGAATTAAGTTTATCTGGTGTTATGATTGGCTTAGCTATGTCTTCAAGTGTATCGAATGAAGAAGCTATGTCTAAAGGGTCTGAAGTTGCTAAACAACTTATTGAAGCTATTAACAAAAATGATAAATATAACAAATCTCCAATTACGTTTGCTATCTTTAAGCAAGAAAGTACAAGTTCTTTAAAAAATGGTACGTATATTGCTAGTGCTACTGTTCAAAAAAATGATACGAACCTTGGAAATTGGAGTACAATTGATGAAAAGTCGTATTCATATCCTTCTGATGAATTTACACAAGCACATGGAGAAGATAATACAAAAATAACTAACTTTGCTAAGGAAATAAAAGGTTTTTCTACTGGAGATTTTATTCCAGTCAACGCAAAAGTTTCTTATAAGAAAGATCAAATGGATACATTAAATATGAATATTGTTATTAAATATAACGGTAAAACAGAATTAATGGCTCTTACCCAATTGGCTGCGCAAGGTATGTTGGACAAATTGCCTAAAGATGCGAAAGTACAATTACAGATCAAGTCCGAGAGTAAAATTGAGGCCGTTATTATAAAAGAGAAAAACAGTGATAAACCGTTTGTTTCCTTCTTGTAAAAAAGACAGTATGTAAACTGTCTTTTTTTTATTTTAAATGAAAATATACAATGTTTTTTGATGATAATTCATTGCTGTATATCGTGTGACAATCGTATATGTATCAACTATAATAAGTTATCTTAAAAAAGTAATATATAGGAATTTGAAAGATGTGGCTTTTTTATGGCATCACAACAATTAGGTCGTTTACGTTCTGAAATTGATTAACTTAATTTACAAATATTAGAGTTATTAAACGAAAGAGGTCGTCTCGTACAAGAAGTTGGTACTTTAAAAGAAGTATAAGGTGTGAAACGTTTTGATCCTGTACGTGAAAAAAATATGCTGGATTTAATTGTAGAGAATAATAATGGTCCATTTGAAACTTCGACTTTACAACATATTTTCAAACAAATTTTTCAAGTTGGCTTAGAGTTACAAGAAGAGGATCATCGTAAAGCACTACTTGTGTCTTGTAAGAAAAAATAGAAGATACGATTGTTGAAATTAATGCGTGGTGGTGCTTTCAAGCCACATACTTCACCGTATGATTTTCAAGGTCTTGGATTAGCAGGATTACAAATTTTACGCCAAGTAGCAGATAAATATGATTTGGCTGTTATTAGTGAAATTTTAAATCCAAATGATATTGAGATGTCATTAGATTACGTTGATGTTATTCAAATTGGCACTCACAATATGCAAAACTTTGATTTGCTAAGGGCAGCTGGTGCTGTAAATAAACCAGTATTATTAAAACGTGGTCTATCAGCAACGATTGAAGAATTCATTAATGCGGCAGAATATATTATGGCAAAGGGAAATGGGAACATTATTTTATGTGAACGAGGTATTCGCACGTATGAAAGAGTGACGCGTAAGACGCTTGATATTTCCGCTGTACCGATTTTAAAGAAAGAAACACATTACCTGTTGTTGTCGATGTAACGCATTCTACAGGGCGACGTGACCTTCTCTTATCAACTGCAAAAGCAGCGATGGCAATTGGTGCAGACGCAATTATGGCTGAAGTACATCCAAATCCCGCTGTAGCTTTATCAGATGAGGCGCAGCAAATGAATATTCCGCAGTTCAATGATTTTATGAATGAATTAAAATCATTTGGAAGTAAATTATAAAAACTTTTAATGAGCTGTTCCAATAAGGTGTTTTGGGGCATCTGTATAGAGACTGTCATTGTCGATTTTTGTTGGTAAGTTGATATATTTAAAAAATCGCTGATATAATTAGAGTTGTGGTAGATATATTTGGAAAATCGCTGATATATTTCGAGTTACGGTTCATATATTCGAAAAATCGTCGATATAAATTTCATTTACTATCGTACCGCTTAAAATAAGATTTCTACTTAGGAAACATCTATTTTTTTACAAAAAATGCTCTTTTTTCATAAAAAATACGAAAATACGAGAAAAGAAGCGAATTTTTTCGAAACTTTTGCGGGAAAATATTGTATGAGCCTGCGTTTTTATCGTATCATTAGTAAAAGGAAGAACTCGGGACGATTGGTGGCATCTGCAAATAGAGTTGATGTCTTTTTTTCATTCAAGTAACCGATACATAAAAATAGATAACAAAAATAGAAGGAGTGTGCGATGAGATGAACGTAACAATCTATGATGTAGCGCGCGAAGCGAACGTTTCAATGGCTACCGTATCACGCGTTGTGAACGGTAACCCAAATGTAAAGCCTACAACAAGAAAGAAAGTATTAGAAGCAATTGATCGTTTAGGGTACCGCCCAAATGCGGTAGCACGTGGACTAGCAAGTAAGAAGACAACTACAGTAGGTGTTATTATTCCTGATATCTCAAATACGTTTTATGCAGAACTTGCACGTGGAATTGAAGATATCGCAACAATGTACAAATATAACATCATTTTAAGTAACTCTGACCAAAACAAAGAGAAAGAGTTCCATTTATTAAATACGATGCTTGGAAAGCAAGTGGACGGAATTGTTTTCATGGGTGAAGATATTACAGACATTCACATTGAAGAATTTAAAAAATCTCCAGTACCAATTGTATTAGCAGCGTCATTCGATGAGCAAAATGAAACGCCATCAGTAAATATTGATTATACACAAGCAGCTTACGATGCAATGAAGCACTTTATTGAGCAAGGACATAAGCGTATCGGTTTCGTCTCTGGTCCATTCATTGATAAAGCGGGAAGCGCGAAAAAGTTACAAGGTTATAAAAAAGCTTTAGAAGAAGAAGGTATTTCATATGATGAAAATCTTGTAATCGATGGAGATTACACATATGACTCAGGTATCGAAGCATTCGAAAAGCTTTGGAGCAATGATGAAAAGCCAACAGCAATCTTCGTATCGTCTGATGAAATGGCACTAGGTGTAATCCACGCAGCACAAGACGCTGGATTAAACGTACCAACTGACGTAGAAGTACTTGGTTTTGATAATACACGCCTTGCATTAATGGTTCGTCCGCAACTTTCAACAGTTGTACAACCGATGTATGATATCGGTGCAGTAGCAATGCGTCTATTAACAAAGTATATGAACAAAGAAAAAGTGGAAGATCACACTGTTATCTTACCTCACCGTATCCAATTTAGAGATTCAACGAAGTAAGTATAAAAAAGCTCACAGCGATTGCTGTGAGCTTTTATTCATATTCAGGATAATATTTTTCAATTACTGTATCTACAGTTTCATTTTTTTTAACGTGTAAAAATCTTGCGTACAATTCTTTTCCAGTTTCAAATGGCGTATCGTCTAATTCAAACACATGTAACACTTTTCGGAACGTCCATGTGATTTGCTCATCATACATATTATCGTATGTGTGCTCCGATTGTATAGCTATCTTTTCACCTAGTTCATGAGCTTCTTCTAAACTGTTTGCCTTAACAAGAATAATACTTTCTTCAAAAAGTGTATCGTGATTCTCTTCATAATGCTCATCAATTTTCGTAGGATCAGGCTCACCAGTATGAACAGACTCAAACAATAATTTTACAGCGTACACATTATGCTGCATGTGTCACTTTATAAATAATACTTGCGACAAGCGAAGCAGGTATTGTAAATACGTTACTTTGATAATGGTAATGTACTTGGGATTCTTCATAAGACATGTTGTCATATAGTTCGTTTTGTGAGACATTCATTTTTTTCTGTTTTTCTTTGAGCATTTTAATGTAGTTGTACTGTATTGGGACGAGAATGATGAAATAAGCTAATACGATTAGTGAAATCCAAATCATTATGAACACTCCCTTACAAAGAATATTTGTATATGGTAATTATATCAATTTATATGAAAAATATCCATATTTTCCTAGTGGTCAATTTCTTTTCCAAAATGCAAAAAGTTCTTCAGCGCTTCGTAAATTATGTTCAAGGCATGTTTGGGCAGTGCGTTTTAAAACTTTGTATTAACTGTTCAAATCTAGAAGGGTCATATTGTTTCACATGGCCAGTAATAATGGTTTCATCTTTGTCTAAGTCAATTGTAATTTAATCGAATCACTCTACTTGTTTAAAATATCCTACAATATCATCTTCCAATTGAAATTCTCCCTAGTTTATAGCTTATTTAGAAGATTTCTCTATAAATTGTATGATTCCTTGTTATATGTCACATAAGTGCAAATTTACCTATTATAGGGCAATGTCATGTATAATAGAAAGAAAAGGCTTGTGAGGGGGGAGAAGAGATGATCGTTCTTTGGATAATTACGCTTTGTATGACTGCTATTTTTGCATATATGACGTTAAAACAAAATGGCTTAAAGCGATTTGTTCCAGGAAGTATTCTTGCAGGAATTGCCCTTATCACGTATGTAATTTCTATTTTTATTGAAAGTGTATCAGTAGATATGAGCACAAGTTTAATGTTTATTGGTATTACACTATTTGCAGGTAGCATTATGGTACTTATGGTTGCTGGTATTATTTTATTTATTCATATGAATTCGGAAACGTTATAGCATATAGAAAAGGCATGTCCCGAGGGACATGCCTTTTTATCCGTTCAATTATGCTCTATCTTTAGAAGAGTTTTGCTGTTTTAGTAAGTCGCGAATTTCGCCAAGAAGTTCTTCTTCTTTTGTTGGTTCTGGAAGTTCTTCCTCTTTTTCTTCTTCTCTTTTAGATGTTAGTTTGTTGAAAACTTTAACAAACATAAAGATAGCAGCTGCAATAATTAAGAAATCAAAAATAGTTTGGATGAAGTTACCATACATAATAGATGATTTACCGAATGTAATTTTTAAATCTGTAAAGTCAACGCCACCTAATACCATACCAAGTAATGGTGTGATGATATCTTTTACTAAAGAACTAACGATTTTACCGAATGCAGCACCGATTACAACCCCGACAGCTAAATCGATTACATTACCTTTGAATGCGAATTTTTTAAACTCGTTCCACATGTGTTAATCCCATCCTTTCCACGATTCATTATGAAATTTATAATTCCTATCAACATATTCTATAGAAATTTACGAGAGAAATAAAGAGGAAATGGGAATGAAAGTAAATTCTGAAAAATGTATCCGTTTTAATTTTTGTTTACATCATCTAGTAAAGATTGTAGCATTTGCTGCGTTTTTAATCCTTCTAATCCATCTACAACAGGCTTTGTATCTCCGTGTACACATTCAATAAAATGATGAACAGCATCTTCAAAACCACGTTGTTTTAACGTTGTATCCCATGATGGGGAACCGCTTTGTGAAACTGAGTTTTCCTGTTCAATTTCAAATGTGTTCATATTTTTTACGCGAATGATTTTCCCTGGCGTTACAAGTTCAATTTGTTCTAAATTTGTACCGGCATGGCGATGCATTGCAGTAGAAAGTAACAGTCCACTTGGAGTTGTATATGTATGATGTCCGTAAAGAAGTTCATTCTTTTCATTGATTTGCATCATATTGTGAACGACGTTAAGGTCATTATTAGCTAACCAGCGAGCTGTATCTACAATGTGTAAATAATCATCTAACATAGTGAAATCGTACGTATATGGCCCGACTTTATTTGTGCGATGCTTTTCAATTCGAATCCATGAAATATCATTAGCCTGTTCTTTGGCAGCGACGTACATAGGAACGAATCTGCGATTAAATCCGACCATTAATTTTCGGTTATATTTCTCGCTCAACTCGACTAGTTGCTCAGCTTGTTCCACTGTAGCTGCTAGCGGCTTATCAACATAAACGTCGATCCCTTTTTTCAGAAGTTCAGAAACGATTTCATAATGTGATGCAGTTGAACTATGCACGAAGATTGCATCGCATTCCGAAGCTAACATTTCAATAGAATGAAAGTCTTGAATCCGGTATTGCTGGCAAACTTGTTTTCTTTTTTCTGCGTTAGGTGTAAACGCCCCTACAAAATTCCAATCAGTTTCTTTTGTAAGTGTTGGAAGATAGGCCTTTTGCGCAATACTTCCAAGTCCAATCATCCCAATTTTAGGTTTGTTCATTTTTATTCCCACCCTATTAATATTAATGTAACGGCTTAAATGTAGCATAGGGTGGGGGAGGAAGGCAAAAATTAGCTTTTTACTTACGTCCTTCTAACAAAATCTTCTCTATCTCTTCAAAGTGATGAGCGCGAGCATGCTCTAACGGGGTAACACCATCATGGTCTGGAATATTTACATCTGCACCGTGCTCAATAAGAAGGCGAATGACTTGTTGCTGTGTTTCGTTTCCGTTACTTAGTACGATGGCTTCCATTAAAGCTGTCCATCCGAGGTTATTTACATGATTTACATCAATAGTTGTTCGAGTGAGGAGTTCTTTTATAACGTCAATATAGCCATGTTCTGAGGCTGGGATAAGAGCTGTTCCGCCGTAACGATTTGTAATCATAGGATCTGCACCAGCATCAATTGTTAGCTTTAAAATGTCTAAGTAACCTTCCGCACCGGCGTATAGAAAGGGATTGTTTTTCATGTCATCTTGGATGTTTACGTCAGCACCAGCTTCGATAAGCATTTTTGCGGTTTTTACATCATTTTTGTATGTTGCAATCATAAGCGGAGTGCGTCCTTGATTATCCGTCGCATTTATATTTGCGCCTTGTTTTAGTAAAGATATAACAGTATTCGTTTCATTTTTTTCAGTAGCTGCTAGTAGTGCAGTCTCTATGTTTGTCATCTCCTTTTTTACTTCTTGTTCTTGCGAGCATCCTTGTAAAAAAATTACGCAACATATCATACTGAATGTTTTTTTGAACATGGAATTTCAACCTCCTAATTTCAACTGTAAAATAGGAACATTAAATTTTTATAAACTGACGCTAAAATTACTATAAAATCGCTTGAGTATTTGAACATATATTTTTATGCTTATGAATATGAAGGATGGGTAAAGTGAGGATGTAAATGATGTCTATTAAAACAAGGTTTTTATTTTCTTATATTGCTGTAATTCTCGTTTCTATTATGCTCATATTAGTCGCGGGATTTTTAATTGTTTTTTCGATAACAGGTGACTTGGAAGCAGTGAAAAATTTCTATAAAAGTTCTTACATTCAAAAGCCGCTTACACCAGAAGAAGAGAATGCCTATCTTGAATTAAAATTAGCGGCAAAGCAACATCAATCTCAATTATTAGATGAATCGTTCGTTTCATTAATTGAAAAAGAAGGCGTGAAAATAATTGTAAGAAAGGGAGAAAACATTTCTTATGCTACAAAGGGTTTTGAAAGTTCGACTTTAACAGAAGCCCTTCCGAAATTTGAAGCAGCAAATATTAATAGTCGTGGTACAACGGAACTAGGTGATACATTTTATCGATATGTAAAATTTGATTTTTATTTTGCAGAGAAAGAAGAAGGGAGTATATTTGTACTAAAAAAGCAAAGTTCATTTGTAGATCTTACACAAAAATTATTTCCAATCTTATTCGTATCGCTTTTACTATTAGCTATTTTACTTATTGGGCTATTAAGTTATCTCGTTTCAAGAAGTGTAATAAAACCAATTTTTGTATTGAAAGGCGCAACAGAGAAAATTAAAGAAGGAAATTTAGATTTTCAAATGCCAGTTACATCGCACGATGAAATAGGTCAATTAAATCAAGGATTTGAGGAAATGAGGAAGAAGTTAAAAGAATCGATTGAAGTACAAACGCAGTATGAAGAAAATCGAAAAGAACTTATTTCAAACATATCGCATGATTTAAAAACACCGATTACATCTATTATCGGATATGTAGAGGGAATAAAGGACGGGGTAGCAAATACGCCAGAAAAAATGGATAAGTATTTAACGACAATTCACACGAAGGCAAAACATATGGACACACTCATTGATGAACTCTTTTTGTTTTCAAAGCTCGATTTGAATCGAGTTCCATTCCAATTTGAGACAGTTGAATTAAATACGTTTATGCAAGAATTAATAGAAGAGATGCAGATGGATTTAAGTGAAGAAGGTATAGAAGTTAACTTACAATTACATTCATCGCCATTATATGTAACGGCTGATTGCGAAAAGATAAATAGAGTTATATCAAATTTAATTCATAATAGTGTGAAGTACATGGATAAAGAAGAGAAGAAAATTACTGTAACAGTATCGAGTGATAACAATAAAGTTATTGTGAAAGTGATGGACAATGGATCAGGTATAGAATCTGATACGCTACCGTATATCTTTGAACGTTTTTATCGTGCAGAACAATCGCGAAATTCTAGCACAGGTGGAAGTGGACTTGGTTTAGCAATAGCGAAGCAAATTGTTGAAGAACATGGCGGGGAAATTTGGGCGGAAAGCGAGCTTGGTAAAGGCACAAGCATTTTGTTCTTATTGGAAAAAGTAGAGGAATGTGGTGAGTAAATTGAAAAGAATTTTACTAATAGAAGATGAAGTAAGTATTGCAGAATTACAGCGAGATTATTTAGAAATTAATGATTTCCAAGTTGATGTAGAGCATTCAGGAGAAACAGGTTTACAAATAGCACTGCAAGAAGAATATGATTTAATTATTTTAGATATTATGCTCCCGAAAATGAACGGATTCGAAATTTGTAAACAAATACGTGCTGTAAAAGATATTCCGATTCTACTTGTTTCAGCAAAAAAAGAAGATATAGATAAAATTCGCGGACTCGGATTAGGAGCGGATGATTATATAACGAAACCGTTTAGTCCAAGCGAATTAGTTGCAAGAGTAAAAGCACATATTGCTCGTTATGAAAGATTATCAGGAAATGTAAGTAAGCAACGTGATACGCTATACATTCACGGAATTTCTATCGATCAACGGGCGAGGAAAGTTTTTATAAACAATGAAGAAGTGGCATTTACAACGAAGGAATTTGATTTATTAACATTCTTTGTAACACATCCAAACCAAGTATTAAATAAAGAACAGTTATTTGAACGCATTTGGGGATTAGATTCCGCTGGTGATTTAGCCACTGTTGTCGTCCACATTAGAAAGCTACGTGAAAAAATTGAAAGAGATCCTGCCCACCCGCAATATATTGAAACAGTATGGGGAGCTGGTTATCGTTTTAATGTGTAGGGAACCTGCCGAGTAATTGGCAGGTTTTTTTGTATGTTATTCGAATGAAAAGGAAGGAATAGGTAATTTATGTTAAAATGTAAAGAGAAACAAAACAGAGGAGAGCATGAGGGGCGTGCTATATGTTGGGGGATATATTAAAAGATAATAAATCAAACAAGGCTTTAAAGATTGGAACTAATATCGTACTTATCTTATTGATTATTGGTGCAATACAAATGTTTTATGATGAAGATTCTACGAATGATCATTTTGGTTGGTTCTTTTTTGTGATCTTTTGGGTAATTAAAAGCATTTCTAGCTCTAAGGTAAGTTTAAAAGATAGAGATAAAAAGTCGGTATTACTTGATGTGGGTTTAGTTGTTATTTCTTGTATTTTTTTAGTTGTTTTTAGTGTGAAATATTTCTTTTGAAAAAAGCTCATAGTCTTATAGAGGCTGTGAGCTTTTTGTCAGTGTTTAGGTTTTCTTAATAATAACGGTACTAACGATTTATAAAATGTTTGAGTAGTAGAAGTAAACTGAGTAGCCTCTTCTAAAAAAGGATAATGGTTGCTGTTTTCAAATGGAATGAAGATAGAATTACGTATCCCATCATGCATCTTGATAGAATACTGAATTGGGCACTGTACATCATATCTTCCGCATATAATAAGTGTCTTTGTTTGGATGGAAGGTAAATACTCTCTTAAATCAAATGAAGGATATTCATTGACGAAAGCATTCATCCGGCTAACGGACATTGTTTTTTTGATTGGTTTACAAAAATAAGAGTTGTAGTTTTCTGGTTTATACAATGATAATTTTGTTCTCTTAGTAGATAGTTCTTTCCGTTCTTCACTTGTAAGGTGAGGGCTTTTTAAGTTTTCGATGAGCTCTTGCATATAATGAAATTGTGAATGTTCGGGATGATAAATGCAAAATGGTGTTTCGGTATAGTTACTTGCTGCAGCTCCTACTACGGCTAATGATTGTAAGGAATTTGGATATGTAATCGTATATAAAAGTCCAAGCATACCACCTGTTGAATGGCCAGCGAAATGCCATGTTGGAAGTTGTAATGCTTCTCGTATGGCTTCCAAGTCGTGGATTGTTTCAATCATGCTTAATTCGTTTTCTGACTGGGCGGTTACAGAGCTACCAGTATCTCGTAAATTAATGAGAAATACACGATGCGTAGCAGTAAAAACATCCGCAAAGTAATCACCAGTTTCATTAAATTGTGAATAGTGATGTGTAATACAAAGCGATTCGCCATCTCCTTTTGTAAAGAGTTCAAATGTGCCACGTTTCGTGTGGATCATTTGTCGTTTCCACATAATATCACGACCTTTTCTCATAAAAGTTGGGCCAGGCTGTTATGAAATGAAAATATATCGGCGCATCTCGAAATATATCAGCGATTATTAAAATATATCGACTTACCGACAGAAACCGACAATAAATAAAAGGAGGCTATTCAAAAACGAGCCTCCTTTTCGTTTAGTACAAAGATTTTGTCATATTATTCCGAATAATTTCAAGGGATTTCGCTACAGTTAATGCGTTTTTTTCTTCAATTTCTGGTTTACGGGGGATAGGTTTATACATGTTGTCTGGATCTTCCCATGTGAGGGGAAGTTCTGTTTCTGCTTGTCCTTTCCAAGCTTCAATCCATTCTGGAGGGAGATAACCTGAGATGTTTTGGATGTTGTTCATTTCGAGCCAAATGAGTGCCCAAGCTCTTGGAACGACGCGCCAATGGTCATAGCCACCACCGCCGACAGCGATCCAGCGACCGTCGCAATATTCATTAGCAATTTCACGAGCGAGTTTCGGTATTTCGCGGTAAATATTCATGGTCGCACAAAGGTGTGTAAGTGGGTCATAATAATGTGCGTCAGCACCATTTTGCGTTAAAATAATATCCGGTTTAAAGTACGCTGCAACTTCTTTTACAACAGTTCGATATGATTCTAAGAACGATTCATCTTCTGTAAAAGCATCGAGTGGAACGTTAAAAGAATAACTATAACCATTACCTTGTCCACGTTCGTTTACAGCGCCAGTTCCAGGGAATAAATAGCGACCAGTTTCATGTAATGAAATGGTGCATACGTTAGGGTCATCATAAAATGACCACTGTACACCATCACCGTGATGAGCGTCTGTATCAATATATAGGACGCGTAAACCGTATTTCTTCTGAATATACTTCATTGCGATAGAACTGTCGTTATAAATACAAAAGCCAGATGCTTTACCACGGAAGCCATGATGTAAGCCGCCTCCTAAGTTAAGCGCGTGTTTTACTTTTCCGGAAAGAACAGCATCGACAGCTGTTAATGTACCACCAACGAGCAATGCGCTTGCTTCGTGCATATTTGGAAACATCGGTGTATCTTCTGTTCCAAGTCCATATGTCATCGCAATTGATTTTTCTAACTTTCCTTCTCCAGCACGTTTTACCGCATTTATGTACTCCTCTGTATGAACGTAGGCAATCTCTTCATCTGTAGCCATCCGTGGTGAGATGATTTGGGAAGAAGAGATGAAACCGCCCTTTTGTAATAAATCATACGTAAGTGTGACGCGCAGTTGGTTAAAAGGATGATCAGGGCTAAATGAATAGCCCCGAAAGTCATCCGAATAAATAAACGCGCTACTCATGCTTGCATCCCCATGATGTTCGGCCATAATACGCGATAGCCTTCTGCTTCAAGTGCATCAATCACTTTTAGAGGATTCATCGTTTGAATGCGGAAAACAAGTACTTTATCATTCTCATCTTTTGCTGGATAGACGAGAACGCTCACGATATTTATTTGTAAATCACTAAAAATAGCAACGACTTTTCCAAGAATACCAGGTTCGTTTTTTACTTGAATTTCAATTTGTGAACTCGGTTGATGTGCCCCTGTTAATTTCACTAACGTGTGCAGTACTGTAGATTCTGAGATGATACCAACTAACTTACCAGCCTTTGTAACAGGAAGGCAGCCAATTTTATTTTCAAAAAATAAAGTAGCAATTTCCTCAACGAAATCGAGAGGGTGGCAAGTCATTACAGGATGTTTCATAATAAGTTCAAGCGGTTGCTGTAGCATATCGAGTGAAACTTGTTCATCTAGAATAGACGGACTTGCATCTCTTACATCCCGATCAGAAATAATGCCTACGACGTGATTATTTTGATCGACAATTGGAATGTGCCGAATGCCTTTCGTGCGAATCGTTCGGATTGCTGTTTCGATTGTATCGTTTGGATGTAGTGTAACTACATTTTGATTCATAATTTCTTCTACAATCATTCCAGTTGCCCCCTTTATTAATACATAAAACGATTGTGAAAACGTAGACGATCAAAAGCTTGAATAGAATCCGTATCAACGCGTTTACCGATGCGGACCATTAAACAGTTGGCGGGATGTGAACAAATTTCAGGATCGTCTGTAGCCATCCATTGTAACCCGCCGGCATTCATCATCTTTTCCATTACTTTTCGGTATTCCCACACATTCAATCCTGTTTGTTTCAAATCCCAGTGCCAATAATATTCAGTCGTCAATATAATGTAATCTTCCATATAATCGTCCATCATAGAAACCTCTAGTAAGTTCTTTCCGACAGAACTCCCGCGGAAGGCTGGGACTACTTCAATTGCCCCGAGCTCAATTAAGTTTTCCATTTTTCCTTCTGACCATCGTTCAAGTGGATCAGGATATAAATATGTAACATATCCAACAATCATTTGGTCATGTCTAGCAATAATGAGTCGAGCTTCTGGTAATTTAGAAATTTCGACAATTGCTTTATATTGCTGTTCAGCAGGACGAAATGCAACTAAATCTGGATGAAATTCATACATTTCAAGATTATGTGTAGAGACAGGACCTTCAATAATTAAAGTGCCTTTCGCTGTTTTTAAGTTTCTAGCATTGTATATTTTTTTATGAATCAATGTATTGCTCACCACCTTGAGGGTTTGTGAATCTATTAATATCGTACTTTATAATATATGCGATGTGAATCGAATTTTGTCATTAAAAATTTGTCTAAAAATCAACAAATATACTGAAAATTTTAAATAATATCATTATAATAGATAATAGAATACATAGGAGGGGGATGTAAAGTATGAAAGTAGAAACGCTTCCTGTCATTAAAGGAGAAAATAATTTGCCGAATTATGATGAGGCATACGCGAATTTTAACTGGGAAGAGGTTAATAAAAACTTTACTTGGAATGAAACAGGCCGAGTAAATATGGCGTATGAGGCAATTGATAAGCATGCGAAATCCGATCGAAAGAATAAAGTAGCTCTTTATTATCAAGATGGATCGCGAAAAGAGAAATATACATTTAAGGAAATGAAGGATTTTTCTAATAAAGCAGGGAATGTCCTGAAAAATTATGGCGATGTAGAAAAAGGCGATCGCGTTTTTATTTTTATGCCACGTTCTCCAGAGTTATATTTCGCACTTTTAGGTGCAGTGAAATTAGGAGCAATTGTTGGACCGTTATTTGAAGCATTTATGGAAGGTGCGGTTCGCGATCGTTTAGAAGATAGTGAAGCGAAGGTGTTAATTACAACGCCTGAGTTATTAGAGCGTGTACCATTAAATGATTTACCTGCTTTAAAAACAGTTTTCCTTGTTGGAGATAATGTAGAAGAAGGCGGTAAAACGGTAGCGTTCAATCCTTTATTTGAACAAGCTTCAAAAGAATTACATATTGAATGGTTAGGCCGTGAAGATGGTTTAATTCTTCACTATACGTCTGGTTCTACTGGTAAGCCAAAGGGTGTGCTTCATGCGCAAAATGCAATGGTTCAGCATTATCAAACGGCGAAATGGGTATTAGATTTAAAAGAAGATGACGTATATTGGTGCACAGCTGACCCGGGCTGGGTAACGGGAACTGCTTACGGTATTTTCGCACCGTGGTTAGTTGGAGCGTCAAATGTTATTTTAGGTGGACGCTTTAGTCCAGAAGCTTGGTATGAAGCACTGCAAGATTACGGTGTGACGGTTTGGTACAGCGCACCAACAGCGTTCCGTATGTTAATGGGAGCTGGACAAGACGCAATTAAAAAATATGACTTATCACAAGTTCGTCACGTATTAAGCGTTGGTGAACCGTTAAATCCAGAAGTAATTCGCTGGGGTATGAATGCATTTGGACTTCGTATTCATGATACGTGGTGGATGACAGAAACAGGTGGACAAGTTATTTGTAACTACCCTTGTATGGAAATCCGTCCAGGTTCAATGGGTAAACCAATTCCAGGTGTAAAAGCAGCGATTGTTGATAATGAAGGAAATGAAGTGCCTCCATACACAATGGGTAACTTAGCGATTGCGAAAGGTTGGCCATCTATGATGCGTGCAATCTGGAATAACCAGCAAAAGTATGAATCTTATTTCATGCCGGGAGATTGGTACGTATCAGGTGACTCTGCATATATGGATGAAGATGGATACTTCTGGTTCCAAGGACGTATTGATGATGTAATTATGACGTCAGGTGAGCGCGTTGGTCCGTTTGAAGTAGAAAGTAAATTAATCGAGCATGCTGCTGTTGCAGAAGCAGGTGTAATTGGTATTCCTGATCCAGTGCGCGGCGAAATTATTAAAGCATTTATCGCACTTCGAGCAGGATACGAACCATCTGATGAATTAAAAGAAGAAATTCGTCAATTTGTAAAGAAAGGTCTAGCAGCTCATGCGGCGCCACGACAAATTGAATTTAGAGATAAATTACCGAAAACGAGAAGTGGTAAAATTATGCGCCGCGTATTAAAAGCGTGGGAATTAAACTTACCAACAGGTGACTTATCAACGATGGAAGATTAAGAGAGAAAGGTCTGAACGAAAAATGTTCAGACCTTTTTTATGTTATTGTTAACTTATATATATAAGTTAAAGGGGGGAGTATGATGAAAACAGAAAAAGAAAAGATGATACTAGGAGAAATGTACATACCGGCTGATCCAGTTTTAGTACAAGAAAGAGAGCAAGCACGTATATTAACGAGAAAATTAAATGATACGCCAGAAGAGCAATTAAAAGAGCGTAGCGAAATCGTAAAAGAATTATTTGGAACGACTGGAGATAACATTCATCTTGAATCTTCTTTTAGATGTGATTACGGCTATAACATTCATGTCGGTGAAAATTTTTACGCGAACTTTGACTGTACGATTTTAGACGTATGCCCGGTAACAATCGGAGTGAACTGTATGTTAGCTCCAGGTGTTCACATTTATACAGCAACGCACCCGCTTGATCCAGTAGAGCGTATAAGCGGATCAGAATACGGAAAACCAGTTACAATTGGCGATAACGTATGGATTGGCGGAAGAGCAATTATTAATCCAGGTGTAACAATTGGAGACAATGCGGTGATCGCATCTGGTGCTGTCGTAACGAAAGATGTGCCTAATAATGTAGTAGTTGGCGGGAATCCCGCAAAGATTATAAAAAAATTAAAATAATATTTGAACGAAGTGTCTTCCTCGTCTGTATACATTTGTGAAAGAATAGATGAGGGAGGCTTTTTTATGTCTAATAAATTACTTCTTGCGACGTTGTAAAGGATTGACAAGAAGAGAAACCGGACCTCTATTTGACACACCTATATAAATGATGGTATAAAGAAAAGTATATGAATAATTGAGCGTGGAAAGGGAGAAGTAGTGATCATTTCCCTGTTTTAGAGAGCTGATGGTCGGTGGAAATCAGCACATAGATGATCGCGAATTACGCCCCTAGAGCATCTTTTTTCGATTGAATTGTATTCAAAAGGGAAAAGACGGTGCTAAGCCGTTATGTAAATAAGGTGGTAGGCTTTTTGGCCTGCAACTAGGGTGGTAACGCGATAATCAAAATCGTCCCTTATTTGAAGGGGCGATTTTTTTATGTTTTCAACCTTCACGCCAGTAATGAACTTAAAGGAGAGTATGTAGGATATGGGTATTTTACAAGATCTTGAATTTCGCGGTCTAATTAATCAGCAAACAGATGCTGAGGGCCTTGAGCAATTATTAGAAAAAGAAAGCGTTAAATTATACTGTGGTTTCGATCCGACAGCAGATAGCTTACACATCGGTCATATGTTACCAGTATTAATGTTACGTCGTTTCCAATTAGCTGGTCACCAACCAATCGCACTTGTTGGTGGTGGTACTGGTATGATTGGTGACCCAAGTGGTAAAAAAGCAGAGCGTACATTAAATACGAAAGATACAGTTGCTTACTACACAGAAAGCATTAAAAACCAACTTTCAAACTTCTTAGAGTTCGAAAACGTGGACAACCCAGCAACAATGGCTAACAACTATGACTGGCTTGGTAACTTAGATGTAATTTCATTCTTACGCGATATCGGTAAAAACTTCGGTTTAAACTATATGTTAGCAAAAGATACAGTAGCATCTCGTTTAGAAACTGGTATTTCATTCACTGAGTTCAGTTACATGATTTTACAATCATACGACTTCTTAAACTTATACCAACACCATAATTGCCGTCTGCAAATCGGTGGTAGTGACCAATGGGGTAACATTACAGCTGGTCTTGAATTAATCCGTAAATCAGAGGAAGATGCGAAAGCATTCGGTTTAACAATTCCACTTGTTACTAAATCTGACGGTACGAAGTTTGGTAAAACAGAAGGTGGCGCAATTTGGTTAGACCCAGAGAAAACAACTCCTTACGAGTTCTACCAATTCTGGATTAACACAGATGACCGCGATGTTGTTAAATACTTAAAATACTTCACATTCTTATCTCATGAAGAAATTCTTGAGCTTGAAAAGCAAGTAGCTGAAGCGCCAGAAAAACGTGCAGCACAAAAAGCATTAGGTTCTGAAATGACAAAACTTGTTCACGGCGAAGAAGCATTAGAGCAAGCAATCAAAATTTCAGCTGCACTATTCAGCGGTTCTGTAGCAGAACTAACTGCAAGCGAAATTGAACAAGGATTCAAAGACGTACCATCTGTAGAACGTACTGCAGAAGATACAGTATTAATCGACTTACTTGTAGAAAGCAAAATCTCTCCATCAAAACGTCAAGCACGTGAAGATGTAACGAACGGCGCAATCTACGTAAACGGTGAGCGTACACAAGCGTTAGACTACGTTGTAACAGAAAACGACCGCATCGAAGGTAAATTTACAATCATTCGCCGCGGTAAGAAGAAATATTTCTTAATTCGTTACTAATAAATAAAAAGCTTTGGGGAAATTCCTCAAAGCTTTTTTGTTTTAATCTCCTTTTCGAGTTCATACGGAAATCACATGTAAGCGGTATGATAAATGTATAACAACTAGAAAGGAGTGGTAAAACAAAATGTCACTAGAAGCGCTCATTATTTTTTCTTTGCTAAATGCGGGTCAGCTTGCAGAGAATTCGAAGGTTGATATACATAAAGAGCAGAAAGATGCTTATGTATATGTTCAAAAAGAGGAAAATAAATAACTTTATTTTATATATAAACTTCAAAAGCCAATCCATTGGATTGGCTTTTTGTCAGGTCGTTGGAAAAAGAGCGTCCATTTTTCTCTTTTAAACATTAGCTAAAATTTGATCATAGCACGAAGTAATAAGTGCTTCCAGATCTTTTAAGTCATTAACGTTATCAATAAAAATTCTACTCACTCCCTGTGATTTTGGGGCTTGTTCAACCACAAAATTAGGGCATAGCTGTTTAGTAGCTTCTAAATCGAGTCTTACAACTAAGGATTTTGCATCGCCATCAAGGAAGAGACGTATAAACCATTTTGTGATTACACGATTCATGATACAAAAATAACTAATGGTATCTTTATATTTGAGGTTACTGATATCTCTTTGATGCTCAGTTAAAATCTCTTTAACAATGTTAAATGCGGTTAGTTCATTTTCTGTAGTGAAAACTCTATCTGTTTTGTCTTCTTTGTTAATGTCTTCAATTATTTCAGTAGAAGCAGCTGCAACTAGGCTTGTTTCTATTTTCTCCGATGTTTTGGTTTCTTTTGGTGTTAAACCATCACTGATTATTTCTAATAGTGTTCGATTAATTGCTTTTTTAACGATTGGTCGGAATCGCTCTAAAACGTTATTTGTAATTCTAGTTGAGCTAAAGTCTCTAATTAGAAAACGAAGGAAGTCATCTGAAGGATTTTTAAATAGTTCTTTAATTGTAGAGTTTAAATTGGTCATATAAATAAGCTCTTCAGCATATTTTACGATTTCTTCAGCTTCAAAATTTTCTTTTGTAAAAGTTTCAATCGTTTCAATATCTAAATTAGTTAAATTATCCATGCTGAATGTGAAGAAAGGTTTTTCATCCATCACATTGTCATTTGTTAAATCAGTATAAAACTTGTATTCTACACCATTAGTTAGTACCCCTACTTTGACATCAGGTAAGGCATTGAAATATCTAGATAGTTGCGCATCGTGTTTAAGGAGATTTTCTGTTACAGATTTTGCCTCGATTAAAATAATTGGAACCCCATTTTTAAAAACCGCATAATCGACTTTTTCTCCCTTCTTAGTTCCGAAGTCTGCAACATACTCAGGTCTAACTTCTAAAGGATTAAAAACGTCATAACCTAGTTTTTGAAGAAAAGGAATAATTAATGATTGCTTGGTCATTTCTTCATTAGTTATGTACTCTGTTCGTTCTAAAATTTGGTTAGCTATTTTGTTTATGTCATTTCTGAATTCCATATCAATGTCTCCTCGTTATAAAGTTTAAAAATCTTTAATATTATTGTTATTCCGTGAAAATTCATAATATAACAGAGTTCTTTATGGAAACAGGGAGGTTATTCTTTTTGTTTTAGATGGGAGTATAGGGTATTGGGATTTTTATGTTATGTAGGATATAAAAATAATGGGGTAATTGAAAAAAGCCAATCCACAGGATTGGCTTTTTGTCATTAACGAGAGTAGAACTCTACGATTAATGCTTCGTTGATTTCAGCTGGTAACTCAGCACGCTCAGCGTGACGAGTGTAAGTAGCTTCTAATTTGTCAGCATCGAAAGTTAAGTATTCTGGTACGAAGTTGTTAACTTCGATCGCTTCTTTAACAACAACAAGGCTGTTAGATTTTTCGCGAACGCTGATAGTTTGACCAGGTTTTACACGGTAAGATGGGATATCTACGCGAGCGCCATCAACCATGATGTGACCGTGGTTTACTAATTGGCGAGCTGCACGACGAGTGCGAGCTAAGCCCATACGGTAAACTAAGTTGTCAAGACGAGCTTCAAGAAGGATCATGAAGTTTTCGCCGTGCTTACCAGGCATTTTACCTGCTTGGTCAAATGTGCGACGGAATTGACGCTCAGTCATGCCGTACATGTGACGAAGTTTTTGTTTCTCTTGTAATTGTAAACCGTATTCTGAAAGTTTCTTACGTTGGTTAGGACCGTGAGGACCTGGTGCGTAAGGGCGTTTTTCTAATTCTTTTCCTGTGCCGCTTAGAGAGATTCCAAGACGACGAGACAGTTTCCAAGCTGGACCTGTATAACGAGCCATAGTTGACTCCTCCTTTAAAAATGTTTTTATTTACGTAAAATAAAAACAGACGTAATCGATATTTACGGGCATTTTGTTTTCATGTACCTTCGCTCCAGCAGCAGGGAGTTACGAGATACACCTCCGTAGAGGAACAAAATACAAACGATAAACTCACATTACAAGGCTGCCTTTTTATTTTACACAAACGCTATTATATCTTTTACCCAGAGTTTCGTCAAGCGAGTACGTTTTTGTTTTATGCATATAAATTTTGGAAATTAATATAAGAAGGAATTTAAAACAATATAAAAGAAGAGATAGAAACACAAATAAAACGCTTACATAAAATGTAGTAAAAACGTTCATCAGTTTTTTACTGGTGAATATGCGGTAATAAAAACATAAAGGGGATGTTTTTATGAAAAAGAAGCATATGGAGACAGCGTTAATTCATCACGGTTATACACCTGAGGAACATAAAGGAAGTTTAACACCACCTTTATTTCAAACCTCTACGTTTACATTTGAGACTGCGCAGCAAGGAGAGGCGAGTTTTGCGGGAGTGGATCCATCTTATATTTACTCAAGGCTTGGAAATCCGACTGTGAAATTATTTGAAGAACGTATGGCGGTGTTAGAAGGAGGAGAAGAAGCACTTGCCTTCGGATCTGGTATGGCAGCTATTTCAGCAACTTTAATCGGTTTTTTAAAGGCTGGAGATCATATTATTTGTTCAAATGGATTATATGGGTGTACGTACGGTTTTTTAGAAGTGTTAGAAGAAAAATTTATGATTACGCATTCGTTTTGTGAGATGGAGACAGAGGTTGATATTGAAAATAAAATTCGTCCAAATACAAAGCTTATTTTCGTTGAAACACCGATTAATCCAACAATGAAATTAATCGATTTAAAACAAGTTATTCAGGTTGCGAAGCAAAATGGTTTACTTGTCATTGTTGATAATACGTTTTGTTCACCTTATTTACAAAGACCGCTTGAGCTTGGCTGTGACGCTGTTGTGCATAGTGCGACAAAATATATTGGTGGCCATGGTGACGTTGTAGCGGGTGTAACAATTTGTAAAACGAAAGCGTTAGCTGAAAAGATTCGCCCGATGCGAAAAGATATCGGCGGCATTATGGCGCCGTTTGATGCGTGGTTATTATTACGCGGGTTAAAGACGTTAGCGGTAAGAATGGATCGTCATTGTGATAATGCAGAAAAAATTGTATCGTTCTTAAGAAAACATGATGCGGTAGAAGGTGTTTGGTATCCACAAGGGGAATTAGCATCTCGTCAAATGAAGCGCGGGGGCGGTGTTATTTCTTTTTCAGTAAAAGGCGGAAAAGAAGAGACGCAAGCATTTATTAATGACCTCCACTTTATTACAATTGCGGTGAGTTTAGGAGATACAGAAACGTTAATTCAGCATCCAGCAACGATGACGCACGCTGCGATTCCAGCTGAACTAAGAAAAGAAATGGGCATTTTCGATAATTTAATACGCTTATCGGTTGGTTTAGAATCTTGGGAGGATATCGTTTCTGATTTAGAGCAAGCATTAAAGAAAATATCTACTGTTAATCAATAAAAAAAGAGTGAGCTATCGGTTTTGTACAGGACGTACTAAATCGATAACTCGCTCTTTTCTTTTTACATATGTTTTAGGAGTGTTTCCACAAACTTTTCTAAATAGCACTGATCTACTTCATCAAAACGATTCTTTTCAGGACTATCAATGTCAAGTACACCAATGACAGCTCCTTCTTTCACAATCGGTACAACGATTTCTGAATTAGAAGCACTATCGCAAGCGATGTGACCTGGGAATTGGTGAACGTCCGCTACAAGCTGCGTTGTTTTCGTTTCAGCTGCTACGCCGCAAACGCCTCGTCCAAATGGAATGCGTACGCAAGCAGGCATTCCTTGGAACGGTCCAAGGACAAGCTGATTTCCTTCTGTTACGTAAAAGCCAACCCAATTAACGCGATCTAAAAATTGGTTTAATAATGCGGACGCATTTGATAAGTTTGCGACTACGTTTGATTCGCCAGTTAATAACGCATCCAGTTGTTTAATTACTGTCTCATATTGCTGCACGCGAGATCCTGCATAACTTTCTTTAGTAAACATGGAAACAGCTCCTTTTTTATCGAGATGTGTAAAATATTAGCAAAATACGATGTATTTCACATGACTTTGTCGATAGAAAATTAAAGGAATTTGTCTTAAAAGTCAAGAAATTTAAACTATAGCTGTTCATTGAGAGGAAGTGAGCGCATGAAGCAGACGAAACAAAAAGTAATTGATGCGGCAATATCGTTGTTTAATACGAAAGGTTATGATGGAACGTCGGTGCGAGACATTGCAAAGCGAGCGGATGTGAATGTAGCGAATATTTCATATTATTTTGCTGGGAAGCAAGGTTTATTAGAACAGCTTATTACTGATTTTTTAGAAGGGTATATTCATGTGATTGAAATTTCGTTTGAACAGAGAGAGTATTTGTCGGCTAAAGATGTGATGGTGCAAATGGTGCGTGGGATGTTACGATATCAATTTGAAAATAGAGAACTAACACGTTTCTTCTACCGAGAGCTTTCGCTTGATACGACATTAATTCGTGAAGTGATGACCGTTTATTTTTCTAAAGAAAGATATTATATAGAGCAAATTATTAGACAAGGACAAATGAAACAAGAATTTCAGAAAGTATCATTTACAATGTTTATGACGCAATTAAAAGGTATGATAAATATGCCGTTTTTATATCCACAATATATATCAGAAGTACTGCATTCTTTCCCGTCTGAGACATTTTTCATAGAAATGTACACGAAAGAGATTGAGCAATGGATGGAACAAGCGTTATGTAAAGCAAATATGTACCATGAATGGCCAAGAGCTGTTCATATGTGAAGAATCCCCACCTAACGAACTGAGGTGGGGATTTTTATGTTTACTTTTCTTTGCCATGAATTGTTACATAATAGCGCGATAATTGTTAATGCAGCTCCAGCGATTTCAATTTTATCGACTGTATAACCTCGAAACATAGAACCGATCAGGGCAAGGATAGGAACTAAATTCATAAATAATATGCCGTTAATAGATGAAATATAGCGATTGCCCATATTCCAGCAAAATACAGCGATAACTCCTGCGATAATCGACATATAAAAGAGCTCAAAACGAACACTCACAACTGTACGCAGTGACGGCATAGTAACTATATTTGTATACGTTAAGAAAGTAACAATAACTATGAGTGAAATGGAGCCAAATAAACAAGTTAATGTCGTATATCGAAGTGGTGACCAAGATTGAAAACGAGCACCCCCGTTTGTATAAATGACCCAGCAAGTAACGCCGCATAGCATCAATATATTTGTCGATAAGTGGCTTGCAGCTCCAAATAATAAGTGAATATTTCCTTTTGAAATGACAAGCATAACACCGAGTAATGCAACGAACATACAAAGGAATGTGTAGTTTTGTGGGCGCTTGTTTTTTGTTATCCATTGTAATGATAAGGCAATTAGTGGCATGAGAGACTGAATCATCGCTGCATGGATTGCTCCAGAAGGCCCGGCAAGTTGTTGTCCGTAGAAAACGAGAAAACCATATCCTGCGAAACCGACTGTCCCGTAAAAGAACAGAGAAAGTGTTCTTTTTTCTAAGCGGAGTGAAGTCTTCCCTTCAGTAATTAATAGCAAAATAAGAAAAATAATAGCTGCTGATCCATAGCGAATCGTTGTGAAGAAGAACGGATCGATAAATTGCAGGGCATTTGCCATTACAGGAAACATAAATCCCCAGGCAGTTACGGCGAGTAAGCATAGAAAGAATCCGAGTAGCATTTGTTTTTTGTTCAAGAGTATCTTTCCCCTTTGCATTTCGTTATAGTAAGTTGATGAAATAAGTATAAAGAGTAATTGTTTATAGGAGGAAATATCGATTTCTTATAACGGTTATAACTTTTTGTTAGAGGTGTGTACGATGGATTTGGAGGCAGTACGATCGTTTATCGAAGTGAAGCATACGCGAAGTTTATCAAAGGCAAGTAAGATTTTACATATATCTCAACCAGCGCTTAGTAAGCAAATTCAAAAGTTAGAAGCGGATTTAGAGGTTACTTTACTTAAGCGTTCTGCGCAAGGAGTGCAGTTAACGGAGGCAGGAGAGTTATTTATAAAAAGAATGCTACCGATTTTGGAACAAATAAATGAAGTGAAAACAGAAATGAGGAGGTATCAAGAGAACCGAAAGTTTTCAATTGGTATACTACCGAGTTTAGCAGAGCATTACATATTAGAGTGTAAAGATGTATTAGGTGATGAGTTCGAAGTAGAGTGGCAAATCGGACATACGGAAGTATTAAGAGATTTATTTAAAGCGCGGGAGATTGACGCGATGTTCATCGATTCGGTAGTAGAAGGTGCTACGTATATAAAAGAAGTGCAACAAGAGAAAATTGTTTGTGTCATTTCAAATAATCATCCGTATAAAGAGAAGAAAGTCATTCAAATAGAAGAGCTGCAAAATGAAAAATTAATTGTATATCCAGAAATATGCGATGTAAGGAAAATGATTATGAACATGTTTCATGAGATAGGTGTAAAACCAACTATAGCTGTGGAAACATCTTACGCAGAACCGATGCTTGCAATGGTAAAAGCTGGCCTTGGCATCACTTTACTTCCAGAAAGGGCAGTAGAGCAGTCTGTAAGGCAGGGAAATGTACATGGAATTTCTGTTGAACCACCACTCATGCGGAAAATTTATTTCGTATCTCATACGAAAGATTGTTTGTTATTACAATCATTTGAGGATAGGTAGTGAGGTAGGCGGAATATTGAGAAAGATTACAATCGCATTGAAAGAAACATGAAATTTTAAAAAAAACTAGGTCAAAAACAAGCCATTACATGGTATGATTAGTACATTGTTAGTTGTTAAATATAGGGGAATTCCCTTTTTATACATAATGCCTTCCATTTCATAAACGGAACGGACAAAAAAAGAGATATAACTAGGAGGCTTTTTTGCATGGATTCTATCCTGACGATCGTTATCATTGTAGTAAGCTCTATTCTAGTGCTGCTCATGATAGAGCTTGTGATAAGAAATCGTTCATATAAAGATATTGAAGCACTGGAGCAGTGGAAACAAGAGATAAAAGATAAACCTGTGGCAGATGAACTAAAACGGGTAAAAGATTTAAACATGACGGGTCAAACAGAAGAACTGTTTGGTAAATGGCGTGAAGAATGGGATGAAATTGTATCAACAACCCTTCCGAAAGCTGACAAAGATTTAGCGCAAGCGCGAAAATTCGCCTCGCAATTCTCCTTCCGAAAAGCAAAGCATGCGATGAACGAATCCATAAGTGGTTTAGATGACGCTGATAATCGTATTACAGGTGTTTTAAATGAATTACAGCAATTGTTAGAAAGCCATGAGAAAAATAGCTCGGAAATTGAAGGGTTACGTGATACATATCGTAGTATGAAAAAGAGTGTTCTTGCTCATAGACATATGTATGGAGCAGCAGAGCAGAAAATCGAAGAGATGCTAGACGCTGAATCTAATAAATTTAAAAGCTTTGAAGAAGCAACAGATAATGGTGACTACTTAAAAGCGAGAGAAATTGTTATTAGTTTAGAAGAAGGTTTAGCAAGTTTAGAAATCATTATTCACCAAATTCCAGATTTATTAGTAGAGTGTCAAGCGACGCTACCAGTTCAACTGGAAGATTTATTACAGGGTCATAATGATATGGTAAGACAAGGTTATGTATTAGAGTATTTGGAAATCCCTAAAGAAGTTCGTGATATGACGACACAACTAAACACATGTTTAATGGATATACAGGAGCTTCATATAACAGAAGCGGCTGAAAAAGTGGAAGACTTAAAAACTCGTTTAGATGGTTTCTATGATCAACTTGAGCAAGAGGTGCATGCGAGACATTATGTGGAGCAAAAAACACTTTCTGTTTATGAAGACTTAGAAGAAATACGTATCGAAACGATTGAAACGAAAACAGAAACACAACTTGTGAAACAAAGCTATCAATTGCAAGATAAGGATATTGAATCTCAAAAAGTAATTGAAAAGCAAATGCACATTTTAACGAAACGTTTTGAAATGCTACAATTACGCGTTGCTGAACAAGATATTGCCTTCTCTATTATTCGTGAGGAACTAGAAGAGGTTTATGAGCAATGTGAAACGTTAAAAGTACTTCATGCAGAATATAAAGAAATGCTGCAAACGATGCGTAAAGAAGAATTTGAAGCGCGTGAGAAGTTACAAGAAATGCGAAATACTATTTTCGAAACGAAACGCTTTATGCAAAAGTCGAATTTGCCAGGTCTTCCAGAGAGTATTATGGAAGATTTAAAAAGAGGGCAAATGGCAATGCAAGCTGTATATGAACAATTAGAAGTGAAGCCGTTAAATATGAACGCTGTAAATAGCAGTTTAGAAGAAGCATACACAACTGTGAACGGTGTAGCTGAAATGACAGAAGAATTAATTGGACAAGCGTATTTAGTTGAAAAATTAATTCAATACGGTAACCGTTACCGCAGTCATGATGAAAGCCTTGCAGAAAGCTTAAATTATGCGGAGAAATTATTCCGTGAATATCAATACGATGCAGCTTTAGAACAAGCCGCTTCTGTACTAGAGCAACTTGAACCTGGTGTTGTTCAAAAAATAGCTGAATATGTAGACAATGAACAAACCCTTTCATAAAAGGGTTTGTTTTTTTGTGTAATTTTGCAGGCGATGTTGCTATAATGAATAGCGGAATACAGTAAGGTTATTCGTTTCAAAATAAAGTGAAACTGTAATCAGTGGGGGTATCTCACTAATTATTATTATTCACTAATCGGGATAAAACGGAACCTTTGCGTAGTCTTAGCGTAATGACACGTATTTATGATATGATTATATGATGTGATAGCGCTGAAAGGGGAAGAACGATGATCTATTTTGATAATAGTGCGACGACGAAGCCATATCCAGAAGCTCTTCAATCGTACGTGACGGTTGCTGGGAAATATTTTGGTAATCCTTCTTCTATTCATTCGCTTGGAGGAGAGGCAGAGCGTCTATTAACACAATCAAGAACGATTGCAGCGCAGCTTCTTCACGTTAAACCTTCTGAAATTATTTTCACATCAGGTGGAACGGAAGGGAACAACCTTGCGATTAAAGGGATAGCGATGAGGAATCGTTCGCGCGGCAAACATATCATTACAACAAATATTGAACACGCGTCTGTGTTTGAGGCATATAAGCAATTAGAAGAACTCGGATTTGATGTAACATATTTACCGGTTAACGAGCACGGTGTCGTATCGGTAGAGGATGTAAAACGAGCACTTCGTGAAGATACGATTCTTGTGTCAATTATTCATGTGAACAACGAAACTGGAGCAATTCAGCCCGTTGCTGAAATTGGAACGTTATTATCGAATCATCCGAAAATAAGATTCCATGTAGATCATGTACAAGGGATAGGAAAAGTACCGCTTGATTTATATGCTTCTCATATTGATCTTTGCTCAATATCTGGACATAAATTCCACAGTGTAAAAGGAACGGGTCTTCTTTATATACGTGATGGCGTAAGATTAGATCCGATTTTATCAGGTGGTCAACAAGAGCTTAAGTATCGCTCTGGTACAGAGAATTTACCTGGCATTGTAGCGATGGTGAAAGCACTTCGCATGACAATGGAACAAGTGAAAGAAAAGATAGCTCATTTGCAAAGTTTACAAGCAGAGCTTGTCAGCTTCTTTAAAGAGATGGAAGATGTGACGATTAATACATCGCTTGCATATGCAGCACCGCACATTTTAAATGTATCATTTGTTGGTTTAAAACCAGAAGTAGTCGTTCATGCTTTAGAAGAGCACGGTGTATATGTATCGACGAAGTCTGCTTGTTCTTCAAAAGCAAATGAAGTGAGCAGAGTGTTAGTGTCAATGGGAGTGCCGCATGCAGCAGCTGCAAGTGCTATTCGTATTAGTTTGGCACCAGACAACACGATGGAAGAAGTAAAACAATTTGAAGGTATTGTAAAAGAGACGATGCCAAAATTATATGAAGTGATGAGGTAAAGAAATATGATGACATATGAATATATTTTAGTGCGTTACGGAGAAATGACGACAAAAGGTAAAAACCGTTCTAAATTTGTAAGCACATTAAAAGATAACGTGAAGTTCAAACTGAAAAAGTTCCCAAATATTAAAATTGATGCAACGCATGACCGTATGTACATCCAGTTAAATGGTGAAGATCATGAAGCAATCTCTGAAAGATTGAAAGACGTATTTGGTATTCATAAGTTTAACTTAGCGATGAAAGTACCATCAGAATTAGAAGATATTAAAAAAGGTGCATTAGCAGCTTTCTTACAAGTAAAAGATGATGTGAAAACATTTAAAATTACAGTGCACCGTTCTGATAAGCGCTTCCCAATGAAGACGATGGAGTTACTTCCAGAAATCGGTGGGCACATTTTAGAAAATACAGAGGATATCACAGTAGACGTCCATAATCCAGATGTGAATGTACGTGTAGAAATTCGCAGTGGTTACAGCTATATTATGTGTGGTGAGCACATGGGAGCTGGCGGTTTACCAGTTGGCGTTGGCGGAAAAGTAATGGTACTTCTTTCTGGTGGTATTGATAGCCCAGTAGCAGCGTACTTAACGATGAAACGCGGCGTATCTGTGGAAGCAGTTCACTTCCATAGCCCACCTTTCACAAGTGAGCGTGCAAAACAAAAAGTAATCGATTTAGCACAAGAGTTAACGAAATACTGTAAACGTGTAACGCTTCACCTTATTCCGTTTACAGAAGTGCAAAAAACGATTAATAAAGAAATCCCATCTAGCTATTCAATGACGGTTATGCGCCGTATGATGATGCGTATTACAGAGCAGATTGCTGAGGAGCGTAACGCACTTGCAATCACAACTGGTGAAAGTCTTGGACAAGTAGCAAGCCAAACATTAGATAGCATGCATACGATTAACGAAGTAACAAACTACCCAGTTATTCGTCCGCTTATTACGATGGATAAATTAGAAATTATTAAAATTGCTGAAGAAATCGGCACGTATGATATTTCAATTCGTCCATACGAAGATTGCTGTACAGTATTCACACCAGCTAGCCCGGCGACGAAGCCGAAGCGTGAAAAAGCAAATCGATTTGAAGCGAAATACGATTTCACACCGTTAATCGAAGAAGCTGTAGCGAACAAAGAAACAATGGTATTACAAACGGTTGAAGTAGTGGCGGAAGAAGAAAAATTTGAAGAACTTTTCTAAAACCATAAATTACCATATTTAAAACGTGTATGAAGTCATGTTATTTATCACACTCTATACTCACAAGGAGGTGATATAACATGTCACGTAGCACAAATAAATTAGCGGTTCCTGGTGCTGAATCAGCATTAGACCAAATGAAATACGAAATCGCTCAAGAGTTTGGTGTTCAACTTGGAGCTGATGCAACAGCTCGCGCTAACGGTTCTGTTGGTGGTGAAATCACTAAACGTCTAGTTTCACTAGCTGAGCAACAATTAGGCGGTTACCAAAAATAATCCCATATGATGGCTTAGAAAGAGCGGGTTCTCCCGCTCTTTCTTTTTGTTGTTCATATTAGTATAAATTCATTTCGACAAAAGCATAAAAAAATTGTCAAAAGAAGAGGGTTCAAAATTTACTGAAAATTCTTTATTATATAAGGGAGGCATAAAGAAAAAGGAGGATGTTTATGAAGAGAGAGGAATTGTTGGCACCACCATCTTATAATTTAGTTTCAGAAATAGAGAAATATACAGACGATAAAGAGAAGCTTGCTTTAATTTGGCAAGATGATAAAGGGAATAGACGAGAAGTTACATATTTTGAATTAATGCAAGGGGCAAATAAAATTGGAAACGCTTTTATAAAAAGTGGCTTACAAAAAGGGGACAAGCTCCTTATTATGATGCCGCGTTTAATTGAAGCGTACATGACGTATATCGCTGCGATTAAAGCGGGATTTGTCGTAATTCCAAGTTCGGAAATGTTGCGTAAAAAAGATATTGAATATCGAATTGGACATGGCGAAGTAAAAGCGATAGTAAGCTATGAGCCGTACATTGGACAGTTTGATGATATAGAAGCAATGGAATCCCTTCAAAAATTCGTCCTGAGCGAGCAGTCAGTAGACGGGTGGATCAATTTAAAAACAGCATTAGAAACAGAAAGTGACATGTTAGAAATGGCGAAAACAGATAAAGAAGATATGGTCTTTTTATCTTACACGTCTGGGACGACAGGAAACCCGAAAGGTGTTGTTCATACGCACGCGTGGGCATACGCTCATTTACGTACAAGCGCCCCGAATTGGCTCGGAATTGAAGAGAATGATGTTGTATGGGCAACGGCTAGTCCAGGGTGGCAAAAATGGATTTGGAGCCCGTTTTTAGCAACTCTCGGTTCAGGGGCAACAGGATTTGTGTACAACGGCAAGTTTGAACCGAAAACGTATTTAAATTTATTAGACGATAATAAGGTGAATGTGCTTTGTTGTACACCGACTGAGTATAGATTAATGGCAAAGGTAGAAGATTTAAGCGAGTACAATTTAGAGGCGTTACATAGCGCTGTATCCGCAGGTGAGCCGTTAAATAGAGAAGTCATTGGAACATTCCAAAAGCACTTTGATATTACAGTAAGAGACGGCTATGGGCAAACGGAAAATACACTACTTGTTGGTGTAATGAAAGGGATGGATATTAGACCAGGATCAATGGGGAAACCAACGCCAGGTAACCACGTCGATATTGTAAATGAGGAAGGTATTCCAGTTAAAGTAGGCGAAGTTGGTGATATTGCAGTTCACATTGAAACGCCGGCCCTCTTTAAACAATATTATAAAGACGATGAACGTACAGCGATGCAATTCCGCGGTGATTATTATATTACAGGTGATAAAGCGAAGAAAGATGAAGACGGCTACTTCTGGTTTGAAGGGCGTGGTGATGATATCATTATTAGCTCTGGTTATACAATCGGGCCGTTTGAAGTAGAGGATGCGCTTGTAAAACATCCTTACGTAAGAGAATGTGCGGTTGTCGCAAGTCCTGATGAAATTCGGGGAAGTGTCGTGAAGGCATTTATCGTATTAAGAGAGAATATAGAAAAGAACGAAGAAACATTAATTCCAACACTCCAACAACACGTCAAAGAACTCACTGCACCATATAAATACCCTCGCAAAATTGAATTTGTAGATGAACTACCAAAAACGATTTCTGGAAAAATTCGCCGTATTGAACTTAGAAAACAAGAGATGGAGATTCCGTCAAAATAATTTTGAAAACAGTGAAGTAAATAGTTGAATGAAATGCAAAACAATGATAATATAAAAACGAACACAAGTTCGATTTTATAAACTTAAAAAAGAGGTGTCCGTATGATTTTAGGTATTAATCCGTACTTAGTTTTAGATGGTAGTGGGCAAGAAGCTGTACAGTTTTATAAAGAGGCTTTAGATGCAAAAGTAGAAGTCATGCAAACTTTTGGTGACATGCCTGAAAATCCAGAATACCCTATTCCAGCTGAAGCGAAAGAGCGCGTTTTACACGCTACTTTAAAAGTTGGTAATACGGATCTTATGATTTCTGATACATTCCCAGGTCAAGGACATGCAATCGGATCTCAAGTAACAATCGCAATTCAAATTAGTAATGCAGAAAAAGCAAAAGAAGTATTCGATAAGTTACAAGAAGGTGGAGAGGTTATGATGCCACTTCAAGAAACATTCTGGAGCCCAGCATACGGACAAGTAAAAGATAAATTTAATATTGAATGGCAAGTTACAACGTCTACTACTGAACAAAAGTAATTTTTAGAAAAGCACCATGTTTTGAAATGGTGCTTTTTTTTATACAATAAAAAATAAAGGAGATGGGATATATGGGAGAAATTTGGTATGGCGGCACCATTTACACAATGAGAGAAGAAAATGAAAAAGTGGACGCTGTTTACGTTGAAAACGGTACGATCGTTGATTTTGGAAGTAAAGAAGAGTTAGAAAACCAATATGCCGCGGTTACATTGCACGATTTAAAAGGCAAAACAATGATCCCAGGCCTCGTTGATAGCCATATGCATCTTATTGGGCATGGAGAGAGATTACTCCGTCTAGATTTATCAAATTGTACATCTTATGGTGAGGTGCTTACTCTTGTTCAGAAGCGAGTGAAAGAAGCTCCAAAGGGCTCTTGGATTATTGGAGAAGGATGGAATGAAAATAACTTTACAGATACGAAAGATGTTCACGCGCGTGATTTAGATGAAATTTCGAAAGAACACCCCATTTTATTAAAGCGAGTTTGTCGTCACGTTACATGGGTGAATTCATACATATTGCAAGAAGCGAACATAACAGAAGCGACGCAAAATCCAAAAGGCGGGAAAATCGGTAGGGATTCATCAAATAAGTTAACAGGACTTTTATATGAACAAGGACAAGAATTAATTAAACATGTTCAGCCTGAAATTGATGAAGCGTATTTACAAAGAGCTTTGCAAACAGCGATTAAAGATTGCTGGAAATACGGACTTGTTGGCGGGCATACGGAAGATTTAAATTACTACGGTGGTTTTAGAAAAACATATAATGCGTTTTCTCACGTTATAAAAGAAATGCCATTTAAAGCCCATTTGCTCGTTCATCATGAAGTAGCACATGAACGAAAAGAATATGAAAATGAACATTATATTGAATTTGGGGCAATGAAAATTTTTTCTGACGGTTCTTTTGGCGGAAGAACAGCATTATTAAGTGAACCGTATGAAGATGCGAAGGAAACGAATGGGGTTGCAATTTTCTCACGTGAAGAACTTGCGGAATTAGTGAAGAAAGCACGAGATTTACATATGCCAGTTGCGATTCATACTATCGGTGATTTATCGCTTGAATATGTCATTGATGCACTCGAATTATATCCACCAGCAAAAGGGTTACGTGACCGCATTATTCATTGTCAGCTTGCTCGTGAAGAGTTGATAGAAAGAATGAAAAACTTGCAAGCCATTATCGATATACAGCCAGTCTTTCTTTCATCAGATTTTCCGTCAGTCATTGAAAAACTGGGAGAACACCGTCTTCGTTATGCGTATGCTTGGAAGACATTACTGGAAGCAGGACTACATTGTAATGGTGGTTCAGATGCTCCTATTGAACAAGTAAATCCGTTTCTAGGCATATATAGCGCTGTTACACGTAGAAGTTTTATTGACGGTGTATGCTATATGCCTGAGGAAAGATTAACGGTATATGAGGCTGTTTCTTTATTTACAACAGGAAGTGCCTATGCAATCGGAAAAGAAGCGAAACGAGGGCAAATTACAAAAGGATATGAAGCAGACTTTACAATATTAGACCACAATATTTTTGAAATTGAGGCAGAAGAAATAAAAGAAGTACAAGCAGAAATGACTGTAATAGATGGCCGAGTTGTCTATAGAAAAGATGTGTAAAAATATATCAGCGATTTTCGGAATATATCGACCGTAACTCGAAATATATCAGCGATTATTAAAATATATCGACTTACCGACAAAAACTGACAAGAATAACGGCCGGATAGTAAGAGATTATTGTTCGCGTCAATCGGGGTAAATAAATAACCGCAGAATTATGGAATTCCATAATTCTGCGGTTATTTTAATCCTATAAAAACGTTCTCTGTACTTTTTCCCAGAACGAATTATTTTTTAATTTAACTGTTTTAATTTGTTTATCGCTTAAGCGTACAACAGCTTTTTCCACTTGTTTAATGCTAAGCGCTTCGTTATCCATGCCAATAACAGGATAATCGTTACCGTCTGGTCTTAGTTTTAAAGTTAATGTACGTTCGTGATTTAAAATGAACGGTGAACCGAGCGTACGGTAAGTGTTGTTGTTTAAAGATGCTAGTTCGCTTACTTGGAAACATGGAATAAGTGGGTCAACAACTGCACCATGCAATGATTTATTGTAAGCAGTACTTCCTGTTGGGGTAGAAACTACTAAACCGTCTCCTCTAAATGTTTCGAAATATAAATCATCAACGTGAACATCTACAACGAATGTTTTAATAATGCTAGAACGTAATGAGAACTCATTTAAACAATAGAAAGATGTACCATGATCTACATCTACCTGAATTGTTGGATATTTTCGCACTTCAATTTCATTTTTTGTAATTTCTTGAAGGGCTGTATCAACGTGATCAATGTGGAAATCGCAGTAGAACGAAGTTTCATCTTTCGTAGAAATCCCTGCGTATAAGCAATCTTCTCTAAAACCAGTTTTACGAACGGCTTGTAAGAAGGTTGCATCATCTCCAACACTGACGATAGCGTTTGCATTTTTTGGATGATCTAATATGGTAAATCCATTCTCTTCTAAAATACGATAGATTGGTTTCATTTTTTCAACGAGCGTTGCTTTGTCATCACCATAAAAGAAAAATAAATTGCGACGATCTGCCATTATGTATCCCTCCACTGCAGTTAAATTTTCTGTTTTTCGTGCTACATATCATTAGAGTCCGTTCCCTGATGATATGTTCAAATAATATATTTCGATACAAATTGTCAAAATACCTTTTTATTTTTAGAAAAATTTTTATATTCAATCTTATGGAACTCTGTTTAATGATGAATAAAGTTGTCGATAATGGGTACGGAGTGAAAGGATGATACGTATGAAGTGGCTCGTAATTGGAATAATAATTCTTCTCCTTTTTATTTTGCTTATACTATTGTCGAAAATATCGCTTAAGGTGACATTTTTATATTCAGAAATGGAAAAGCAATGTTTATTTCAAGTGAAAATATGGATGATTCGATATACATTTGATGTATTGGAAAGAATTGAAAAACAGCAGAAAAAAACAGGACAGAAAATCGAAAAAGCTGAAGAGGACGGCGGACTAGATAATAAAATTATGGCGCAACTTGACAGTATTGGGGAACTGATAAAAAGGCTTCAAAAAGTTCATACTATCGTTAAAGATTTTCTCAAACGAGTGAAAATCAATGGTTGGAAATGGCATACGCAAATTGGAGCAGGCGACGCAGCTAGTACTGGAATTGTCACTGGATATGCATGGGGGACAAAAGGAATGGCTGCTGGAGTTGTCGGACAATATATGCATATTGTCGATGTACCAGAATTTGAAATTACTCCTGTTTTTCAAGGGAAAGGATTTGCATCGAGATGCGAGTTAACAGCATCTTTTCGTATATTTCGTACTATAAAAACAGCGGTGAAATTGCTCATATTTATGAGGCAGCAAAAATCTGGTATGACAGAAAAATCTGTTCAAGCATAGGGGGGATATAGAATGGACCATCCAATTCAAGGTTTAATGACAACCGCAATGCAGCATTTAAAACAAATGACTGATGTAAATACAATTGTTGGTGACCCAATTAAAGCGGCAGATGGAAGTGTAATTCTTACTGTTTCGAAAGTAAGTTTCGGATTTGCTGCTGGTGGAAGTGAATTTGGTAGGGTAGAACATTCAGGCCGTCATCCATTTGGCGGAGGAAGTGGAGGAGGAGTTTCTATTAATCCTGTTGCCTTTCTTGTTATAAATGGAGATGGTGTAAAAGTATTACATTTAGATAAGCAAACGCATGTCATCGATAAAATAATTGAATTAGCGCCACAAGCTGTTGATAAAGTGAAAGAAATGATGGATAAACGAAAAGAAGATGATCCTGAATTTCAAATTTAACGAATAAAGAAGCTAATCAATAGGTTAGCTTCTTTTATTTTTTTGTAAATAAAGCGATTTTATTTGCATTATCGATAGGGACAAACTATCATTTACATTGTACATATTTTGTTTAAATAAGGGAGGATTTTCAAGTGGCAAACGTAACTTTTAAAGGTAATCCAATGACTTTAGTTGGAACAGAAGTTAAAGTTGGCGATCAAGCGCCAAACTTCCAAGTATTAGCAAACGACTTATCTCCAGTAAGTTTAGAAACATACAAAGGCGAAGTAAAATTAATTAGTGTTGTACCTTCAATCGATACAGGTGTGTGTGATGCACAAACACGTCGTTTTAACCAAGATGCAGCAGGTATTGAAAACGCAAAAGTATTAACAATTAGCGCTGATTTACCATTTGCTCAAAAACGCTGGTGTGCAGCAAACGGTTTAGAAAATGTTGTAACACTTTCTGACCACCGTGACCTTTCATTCGGTGAAGCTTACGGCTTAGTAATGAAAGAACTTCGTTTACTTGCTCGTGCAGTATTCGTAGTAGATAGCAACGACAAAGTAGTTTACGTAGAATACGTAGGCGAAGGTACAAGCCATCCAAACTATGAAGCAGCATTAGAAGCAGCTAAATCTGCAAAGTAATGTGAAGGAAATGACCTCTTATAAAGAGGTCGTTTTTTCTCATATATCGCTGCGTAACGGTGCCGATATATGAGAAAAAACGTTATATCATATATAACTTGAGAGGGAGCTCTTTACAGGAGGTCGCTTTTTCTTTTTGGAAAAAATCACTTTGTGGTATGATATAAGTTATGTGTAAAAGAGAGAAGGAGGAATGTACGTGAGTCAGACAGTGGAAACATTATTTTCTATTTTTGATTCTTCTGCGGTAGTTTTACGTAAAGAATTAGATGTGACATATTTAGAGGCGCTTGTAGAAACAGGTGATAACTTGTTTGAGGGAGCGATTTTACAAGAGGAATTATCCGAATCAGCAATTGAAAGGCTGAATCGTGAATATAGTACGTTTAATGAAGAAACATATAAAGGTGAAGAAATTCGTAAAGCATTTCAGTTAGCCATCTTAAAAGGAATGAAAGAAGGCGTACAAGCCAATCATGAAATGACGCCTGATGCAGTTGGGATGTTCATGAGTTACTTATTCCATAAATTTATGCAAGGTCAAAACGAAATTACAGTTTTAGATCCTGCAATTGGAACAGGAAATTTAATGACTACAGTGTTTAATAGCGCCAAAGAAGGACTAACAATGAGTGGATTTGGTGTAGAAGTGGATGAAGTGCTAATTAAACTTGCTTTAGTAAATGCAAATTTACAAAAGCATGCAATCGAATTCTTCCATCAAGATGGACTAGCACCACTTTATATCGATCCAGTTGATGCAGTCGTTTCAGACTTACCGATTGGTTACTATCCAAACGAAATCGGTGCCAGTGAATATAAATTAAAAGCAGATGAAGGAATGTCGTATGCTCATCACTTATTTATTGAACAAAGTGTGAAACATACGAAAGAGGGCGGGTACTTATTCTTCTTAGTACCAAACTTCATTTTTGAAAGTGACCAGGCACCAAAATTACATGCATTTATTAAAGAAACATGCTTTATTCAAGGGTTATTACAGCTTCCTGTTTCCATGTTTAAAAACGAGAAAAATGCAAAAAGTATATTTGTTCTCCAAAAGAAAGGCGCTAATGTAACAATGCCAAAACAGGCGTTATTAGTGGAGTTGCCTAAATTCTCTAACATGAAGGCGATGGAGAACATTATGGATCAATTAAATACTTGGTTTGCAACACATAAATAAAGCTGGGTGTATGTAACAGCATTAGTGATTCATGTAGTACAGTTTTATATAATATGTCATATTTTTAAATATATACTAGATTTAACTGAATTTTTTTGAAATCTGTAATATATATTTTTTCTTGGTGTTACAATTTTTTCACTTGAAATATATGTCGGACGATGTTTAAATTAAAATCGTGAGTATAAAATTTGCTAATGATGAAACGTTTTCATATTTGGTGAATTTGATCAGATAAAATCGAGCGGTTTGTGGAAACATCCACACAACTACCAAGAGAAAAAGGGGCGAAAGACTAGATGTCAAAAATCATCGCGATTAACGCAGGAAGCTCTTCCTTAAAATTCCAATTATTTGAAATGCCAAGTGAAACAGTATTAACAAAAGGTTTAGTAGAACGTATCGGTTTAGAAGATAGTATCTTCACTATTACTGTAGATGGCGAAAAACAAAAAGAAATTACAAACATTCCAGATCACGCAGTAGCAGTTAATATGCTTCTTAAAAAATTAACTGAAAACGGAATCGTTAAATCTCTAGATGAGATTGGCGGTATCGGTCACCGTGTTGTTCACGGCGGCGAAAAATTTGCTGACTCTGTTTTAATTACTGATGAAGTATTAGCTGATATCGAAGAATTAAGCGATTTAGCACCACTTCATAACCCAGCAAACGTTGTTGGTATTAAAGCATTCCAAGAAGTATTACCAAACGTACCAGCAGTAGCAGTATTCGATACAGCATTCCACCAAACAATGCCAGAATCTGCATTCCTATACAGCTTACCATATGAGTACTATGAAAAATTCGGCATCCGTAAATACGGTTTCCACGGAACTTCTCATAAATATGTAACTGAGCGTGCGGCTGAATTATTAGGTCGTCCAATTGAAAGCTTAAGCTTACTTTCTTGTCACTTAGGTAACGGTGCAAGTATCGCAGCAGTAGAAGGCGGTAAATCTATCGATACTTCTATGGGCTTCACTCCACTTGCTGGTGTAACAATGGGTACACGTTCTGGTAACCTTGACCCTGCGTTAATTCCATACATCATGGAAAAAACAGGCCAAACAGTAGAAGAAGTAGTTAACGTATTAAACAAGAAGAGTGGTATGTTAGGTCTTACTGGTTACTCTAGTGACCTACGTGACATCATTGCGAAAGAAGAAGAAGGCGACCACCGTGCGAAAGTAGCACTTGATGTATTCGTAAGCCGTATCCACAAATACATCGGTTCTTACACTGCTCGTATGAAAGGTGTAGACGCAATCATCTTCACAGCTGGTGTAGGTGAGAACAGTGCGATTATTCGTGAGCGCGTATTAGAAGGCCTTGAGTACATGGGCGTATACTTTGATGCAAAACGTAATAACGTATTCGGTGAAGAAGCATTCATCAGCTTCCCACACTCTCCAGTAAAAATTATCGTAATTCCAACTGACGAAGAAGTTATGATTGCTCGTGACGTACTACGTCTTGGAGATATTGGTTAATATATGAAAAGAAAGACGAGATCCTATAGGATTTCGTCTTTTTTCTTTTGGATATATTTTAAAACTCCATCCGGATATAATATTTTTTCTTTCTGAATGAATGCCGTAATAGGAATCCATTTCGCATACGCTACTGTTTCCTCATCTTGTATATTTAATATTTTCATTTCATATAGTGACGTGTCTAATAAACGCAAAGAATATAGTTGAATAATTTCATGACCAATGCCCCCATCTAGATGAAAGACATTTTCTAAACAACCTAAATAATTGATGATTTCTATCTCCGTATGAAGCTCTTTTGTAAACTCCCGAATAACAGTATGTGCTGATTTTTCACCAAGTTCAATGGAACCGCCAAGAGGACGATAATATGTTTCGCCTTCTGTATGATATTCTTGTACGAGAAGGCGATCTTGATGTACAGCAAGACCGAAAGCTTTTGCACGTGGATACATATAGAATCACTCCTTATTTGTTTCGTATAAGGACGATTATAATGTATGGTGTGATAAAAGTATCGTGTATTTAAGTGTGTGGTCTAACTGTAATTCCATCAAATAAGTCTTTCCAAAATGCTTCATTGTATTGGTATACATCCATAATAGGACATTTCATAACGCAAGTACGTTGTAATCCCCAATCTTCTTGGGTGATAGTTGGTATATCGGCAGGAATTAGCAATAGGACAGAGAATGTATGTGTAACGATTTGAGATAAAATTTGTTCTAGGGAACATGCTTCTTCATATGTTCCTCCAGTTCGAATAAACAATATGGATTCTGCCGTTTCAATTGTAGTTAGAAAACGATTAATTCGATGTTCATAGTTTAACTTAATTTCTGTATAAGAAGGCCAATAATTTGGTGTGTTTACATCTGTTTTAAAGTCATGACAGGAGTCAATTTCATAAAGGTTGTCCCTTAATCTTAATTTGGCATCATCATCCCAAAATGAGATGAAGGATAGATTTTCGAAATTTAAAAAACGGTCAAATCGATTTTGTAATAATAAATTTACTTTCGTTAATGAAGGACTTAGCATAAAATCAATAACGCCAAAAAATAGTGATAATTCTAATTGATATAATGCCCAAGCAGGCCAACAGTTTTGTCCTAAGCTGAATACTGCGTTATAGTTTTGTTTTAGATTGGATAGATTCATGTGAAGTATCTCATCCTTTTTGCTATTATTTTATGTCACTCATAAAGGGTATGTGAAAAGAGATATACAAGCATATTTGTAAAGAATAAGCAGAAATATGTTACAATAGAAAAAAATCGAACGAGGTGGTTGTTACGATGCGATCGAAGCGAGAACAAGCCATTTTAGACAATATAAAAGAATGGGAAGCGCAATTAGTTGAGCAAGAAGCGACCGATTTTCAAAAAGTGTTTGATAAATGGTTACATACTACAGTTGCGAAATTACCTGAGAAAAAGCGAAAAGAATTCTTCACGAAAGCAGATGGATGGCTCTTTCATTTGCATGCATTTATTCAAAGTTCACAAGCACAGTTAGACGCACGTAATCGGATTTTAGGAACATCGAGATTATTTGATGAATCGATTGAACAGCTTGAAGATTTGAAAGCATTATCTATTGATCAGTTAACATACATAGCAGAGCAGCAAACAGCACGTCATCGTCTATATTCATTTGTGCAAGGCGGGGCGACAGGTGCTGGAGGTTTATTATTATTAACGGCGGATTTTCCGGTTATGATCGCGTTAAATGTGAAGGCAGTCCAACTTATTGCAACATCATTTGGACATGATGTGAACAAGCCATACGAAATGATGCTTGCGTTAAAGGTGTTTCACGCGTCATTACTACCAGGAAGACTTCAGCAATACGCATGGTACAATTTATTGCAAGAGCTGGAACAAGAAGATTCGTTCTTTTATGAAGGAGACGAAGCAGTGTTACAAACAGCTTCTACTGAAGTTGTGTTAAAACAAATTTTGAAGACATTTTCGATTTATGCTCTTCGTCGTAAATTATTCCAAGGTATTCCGGTAATTGGAATGGCAATTGGATCTACAGTGAATTATCGTTTAACAAGAAACGTTACTGAATTTGCAAATAGATTTTATCAAGTGCGCCATATAGTCGAGAAAGAAAAAAGAGCATAAAAAAAAAGCGAGAGGCCGAAGCCTTTCGCTTTTTTAATTTGTTGCATGTTTTTTGGACATTGGAACAGATACTGGCTGCTTTTCTGCTGTTTTTTCTGTTTTTGGATAATAAATTAAATCCAATGTTTTTGCCTGTACGGCAATCGAAAGAATAGTAAAAGCAATTTCTGTCCAATTTAAATAATATAATGAAAGCGCAAGAACAATCGCGTCAAAGACGAAGAAAATTTGCCCAATTGTAAAACGAGTTCGTTTACTTAATACAATTGTTAAAATATCGTCTCCACCGGTTGCACCGCCAAATCGCAATATAAAACCGAGTCCAATACCAGCTAACGCACCGCCAACTACTGCAGCTATAAATAAGTTATTAGATAAATCTACCGTAAATGGAGAATAATTTTCCATAAAGGAATAAAATACTCCGAATGAAATTGAACCTAAGAATGAATAGCCAACCATTTTTCTACCTAAAAATGAAGCACACAGTAAAATAATTGGGATATCCATTAATACAGTTGAAATAGATGGTGAAATATCATAAAAGTTTTGAATGAATAGTGCAATTCCTACAAAGCCACCTTCTGTTAAGTGGTTTTGGAAGTGAATGTGATATAGCGCTGCTGCTAAAATAAATGAACCGATTAAAACCATAAAAATTTCTTTAATAATTTGCCGACTTTGGATGTTCCTCATCGTTATTCCTTCTTTCCGTAGTTAGTAGTCCTTTTTGTGTTGTAAACTAACTACGAGCTCACATGTAGCTTTCAGTTAGTTTACGAAAAAACTAACTACGCTATATGTCGCTGAAGAAATAACGAATAATCCTCTCGTCCATCAATTCTCCCTACCTTCGTTTTAGTTTAAGTCTTAAAACGACTAAACAAAACGTGGAGTAGGATTCGTCATTTAGCAATCCTGCTCTTCTTTGTTTTGTTTAGTTAGTAACAATTAAGTCCTAAACAAAACGCTATGTGTAAGAAGAGTCTTTTTTTTGCCAAATTATCCTTCGGGCAATCATAATTTCCCCACTCTCGTATTTTTTTCGCTAGACTAAAGTATCTGAGCTAAAAAATACGCTACGTGTATGATTCGTCAATACGATGCCACATGCTCCTTCGAGCGATCATGATATCAAAATCCCTTCCTTCAAGATTTATACTATTATATCATACTTTTAAAAAATGTATGCGGATGGAAACCGACAATAAACGGAGGGAATCTACAAAAAATGTTATGTTTAAATATTTTTGTAGAAAAGCCTAAGTTATTTCGGAGGATTGGACAGTTTGTAACGGTTTGTCCAATAAGTAAGAAAAAAAGGGTTTTATTCAGTTGTATTCTTTTCATCACTTTTATCTTTAAAAAACGCATCCCAACTAATCACACTTAAAAAAGTTAAAGCGATAATAACGAAAGCACGCATAAGCTTTAGACCTCCTTTTGTACATAGTATATGAATCATTCGATTCGGAATGTGTCATTTTTTTACAAGTCTTAACTATTATGAGAGTATATTAATATAGATAGATGAAGGGGAGAGTGAAGATATGTTAAAAGATATGTTCAAAAGAAAAGAATTAATATGCGTTTCATGTCAGAAAAAAATTCAATATGAAGAAGAGCTTGTTGCTTTTGTAAAGTTGCCGAAAGAAAGAAGTATATTAGTTGGTCCATTCGATGTATGTTTGGCGAAAACAGCACAAGAAATATATTGTAAATCATGTTACGACAAAAAAGCATGACCCAAAGTAATTGAGGGGCATGCTTTTTTCATTGGTGTGCTTTCCCCTCAGATACATTTTGAGTGAGGCGATACCAAAGCCAAAGGTCATTAATGATAGAAGCAAGATCGGCAATTTCTGAATTTAGTTTACAAGAAACTTCGAAGTCTTCTTCGTTATTTAAATAATGTTGTTTTGTATTAATATAGTACTCAAGTTCTTTTATACGATCAGGAATTTTCCCGCGAACTTGTTCCCATTTTAGTAAAATAGCATGTTGCATTTTTTCGGGGATTTCTTCCCAGTCTTCTTGTAAATGTGGAATTTCAATTCCTAGATGTTCATCGTATAAGAAATACTTTTCCATAAGTTCACCCCCGTTTTCCTGCTTATATTGTACAGAAAAACAGAAAGAAGTTCGACGAAATTGTTTGAAAAAATTTGAAAATGACTCTTGATACATTTTGTGAAAGGTGGTAAAGTGTGAATTATTATAAAAAAAAATGAATATTTATTCTTTAGGGGGATGCAAAATGGAGAAGAAAAAAGTTGTATTAGCATATTCCGGAGGTCTTGATACTTCCGTTGCAATTAAATGGTTACAAGAGAAGAATTATGATATTATCGCGCTTTGTTTAGACTTAGGGGAAGGGAAAGACTTAGGGTTTGTGAAAGAAAAGGCGCTTTCAGTTGGTGCAATTAAATCATATATGGTGGATGTCCAAGAAGAATTTGCGAATGAATATGCATTGATGGCGATGCAAGCACACACATTATACGAAGGGAAATACCCTCTTGTCTCTGCATTATCTCGTCCGCTTATTGCGAAGAAATTAGTGGAAATCGCAGAACAAGAAGGCGCAACTGCAGTTGCACACGGATGTACAGGGAAAGGAAATGACCAAGTTCGTTTTGAAGTTTCTATCCAAGCATTAAATCCTTACTTAGAAGTGATTGCGCCTGTACGTGAATGGAAATGGTCACGTGAAGAAGAAATTGCATATGCAAAAGAAAACGATGTACCAATTCCGATTAATTTAGATAGCCCGTTTTCAATCGATCAAAACTTATGGGGACGCAGCAACGAATGTGGAATTTTAGAAGATCCATGGGCAGCGCCGCCAGAAGATGCATATGAGATGACATTGGCATTAGAAGATACACCGAATAAACCAGAGTTTGTAGAAATCGGATTTGAAGCAGGCGTACCGACTACTTTAAATGGTACTGCATATTCACTTTCAGAATTAATTAAAACGTTAAATGCGCTTGCTGGAAAACACGGCGTTGGACGTATTGATCACGTAGAAAATCGTCTTGTCGGTATTAAATCTCGTGAAGTATACGAATGCCCAGCAGCAATGACGTTAATCACTGCGCATAAAGAGTTGGAAGATTTAACACACGTAAAAGAAGTAGCGCATTTTAAACCAGTGATTGAACAGAAAATAACAGAACTTATTTATAATGGTTTATGGTTCTCACCTTTAAAACAAGCGCTTCATGCATTTTTACAAGAAACGCAAAAGAATGTAACAGGTACAGTGCGTGTGAAATTATTTAAAGGTCATGCGATTGTAGAAGGACGTAAATCTGAATACTCTTTATACGATGAAAAATTAGCAACATATACTGCTCAAGATGAATTTAATCATGATGCAGCAGTTGGATTCATTTCATTATTCGGTTTACCGACGAAAGTATACAGCCAAGTGAATCAAAAGAAGGTGGAAGCGTGAGCAAACTTTGGGGCGGACGATTTACGGAAGAAGCGGAAGCGTGGGTTGAAGAGTTTGGAGCATCCATCTCCTTCGATCAACAATTAGTAAATCAAGATATAAACGGGAGTATTGCACACGTAACGATGCTAGCAAAGCAAGGCATCGTTACGAAAGAAGAGGCAGAGAAAATAAAGATAGGTCTTCAATATTTATTAGAAGAAGCGAAACAAAATAAATTACATTTTTCGGTTGAAGCTGAAGATATTCATTTAAATATTGAAAAGATGTTAATTGAAAAAATCGGTGAAGTAGGAGGGAAACTTCATACAGGCCGAAGTCGTAACGATCAAGTGGCGACAGATATGCATTTGTATTTAAAAGAAAAGGTAGAACATATTATAAAAGCTACAAAACAATTGCAAACTGTTCTTGTTCATCAAGCAGAAAATAACATTGAGACAATTATGCCTGGCTATACGCATTTACAGCGTGCCCAGCCGATTTCATTTGCTCATCATATTCTTGCTTACTTTTGGATGTTAGAGCGTGATGTGAATCGTTATGAAGATTCATTAAAGCGTATTAATATCTCCCCATTAGGAGCAGGAGCGCTAGCTGGGACGACATTCCCGATCGACCGAGAATATAGTGCGGAACTTCTTAGGTTTAATGGAATCTATGAAAATAGTTTAGATGCAGTAAGTGATCGTGATTTCATACTGGAGTTTTTAAGTAACTCATCTATGCTTATGATGCACTTATCACGCTTTTGTGAAGAACTTATTTTATGGAGTAGCCAAGAGTTTCAATTTATTGAAATGAGCGATCAATACGCGACAGGAAGCAGCATTATGCCGCAAAAGAAAAATCCGGATATGGCGGAACTAATCCGTGGTAAAACAGGCAGAGTATACGGTAATTTATTCAGTTTACTTACAGTAATGAAAGGATTACCACTCGCTTACAATAAAGACTTACAAGAAGATAAAGAAGGAATGTTTGATACAGTCAAAACAGTAGAAGGATGCCTTCATATTATGGCGGGCATGCTTGAAACGATGACTGTAAACAAAGAAAAAATGGGGCAAGCTGTGACGCAAGATTTCTCCAACGCAACAGAAATTGCCGACTACTTAGCAAACAAAGGACTACCATTCCGTCAAGCTCATGAAATTGTTGGGAAGTTAGTGCTACATTGCACACAAAAAGGAATTTATTTATTAGATGTCCCGCTTGAAACATATCAAGAAATGAGCTCTTTATTTGAAGAAGATTTGTATGAAGTTCTTTCACCATATGCGGCTGTAAAGCGTCGTAACAGTGCTGGTGGGACAGGGTTTGAACAAATCAAAAACGCTTTGGAGAAGGCGAAGGGGTTAGTTGGAGAGTTTGTTAGAAGTTGATTGATTTTATAGGGAAGAAGGTACGCTAATCTTGATGGAGAGAAGCTTACCTTCTTTTTTTTATAGCCCAAAATTAATCATACTTATGTCGATCTTCTGTAATTCGAATATACTCAATATCCATCAAATCACGAAGCAATGCACCATTACTTAGTTCAACGCCATGTTTCTCTTTAAAATGAGTGCGAATTGTATCTAGCATTTCAATTTCTTTTCCGTTCACGTCTAAAATAATGCGTTCAGAATCATCCATATAGCATCCTCCTTTTTTACACATATATATTTTGTCCGTCTATTTCTAAAAAATGTATGTTAACGTAATGTTAGGAAATAAGAAAGGGATGAAAAATGAGACGTATTTATTTTATAGGGCTAATCTTGTACACGCTAATTGTATTGCATGTTGCATTCCCAAATATCTTTTCATTTGAGGATTTAGAAACAGTACACGTTGCGATATTTATTTTTGCTCTATTTGTAGTAGATTGCTTTATTTCTATATGGCTTTCGAAAAGAAAAGATATACAAGGCAAAAAAGAAATGGAACGGAAAAAGAGAAAACGTTCATTTTGGATGATGACATACTGTTTGTCTGTAGTGCTTACTGCTGCTTTTTTTAGTGAACATATTCCATTAGAAAGAGTAAATATTGGATTTGGAGCATTCGTATTCGCATACTATTTTTTTATGCACTTTCTTCCTTATATGAAAGAAAAGCGAGGCGAAGGGGAAAATCCGCTTGTAGAAGAAGCGAAAGAACAAGAGCATAAGAGAATAGAAGAAGATATAAAGAAACTTGGAGAACAAAAGTGGTATTTAAAATCAAAAATCATATACGTTCTTTGCTTTATTACGCCACCAATTGGTTATTTGTACGTTTTCTTATTTCGTAAAAAAATGACAGAAGGTGCAAGACGAACGTACTTAACGGTTGCGACGATTATGATGGCATTATGGTCTTTGAAGTTTCTTCCGCCCTATGTGTTGGCAATTACCGTTGTTGTCGTAGCATGTCTTGTGTTTATAGTGAAGTTGATAAAATGAAAAACACCAAGCCTATGTGGACTTGGTGTTTTATCTATAAATTAAAGATCACCTTGCTCCTCATCACCACGAACAACAAGGACATCGCATTTCGCATAGCGAATAATATGTTCAGAGACGCTACCAATTAGGAAACGCTCAACAGCATTTAAACCAGTCGCGCCACACATAATTAAATCTACTTTATGGTTTGGAGCGATTTCTTTTGAAATTTTAGATTTAGGATTACCAAATTCTAATACAGTTTCAATTTTTTCAAGACCAGCTTCAAGAGCAGTTTTTTTGTAGTCTTCTAATAAGTCTTCTGCAAATAGATTTGCACGTTCAGCAATTGCACGGCTATAAGCCTCTACAGCTGAGTACGCTTTTACATCAACGATATGAGCAATTGTTAATGTTGCATTGTTGCGCTTTGCGACTTGGATTGCTTTTTTAAAGGCTTTTTCTGCTTCTTTAGAACCATCCACCGCGATTAAAATATTTGTATATGTATTATTCATAGTAAATTCCTCCCAATCTGTTTTATAACTGTTTACAACTTAATTATAAAACAAATTTTGGTAACGTGCTTGCCAGAAACGTTACAGAATTTTGAAAACTCTGTTTCAATTCATTTTAGTTGTAATTGGAGCGAGAACTTGTTACATATGAAGTATAGCAATTTAAAAGGGGGCAGTTTTGTGAGACATGCGCTCATTACAGCCGGTACGAAAGGTTTAGGAAAGCAAGTAACAGAAAAGTTATTGGCTAAAGGCTATTCAGTAACAGTAACGTATCATAGCGATATCACGGCTATGGAAACGATGAAAGAAACATATAAAGATGTGGAAGAGCGTCTACAATTCGTGCAAGCAGATGTCACGAAAAAGGAAGATTTACATAAAATAGTAGAAGAAGCGATGAGCCGTTTTGGCAAAATTGACTTTTTAATTAATAATGCTGGTCCATATGTATTTGAACGAAAAAAGTTAGTTGATTATGAAGAAAATGAATGGAATGAAATGATTCAGGGAAATTTAACAGCGGTATTTCATTTATTAAAACTTGTTGTTCCGGTCATGAGAAAACAGAACTTTGGCCGTATTATTAATTACGGATTTCAAGGGGCGGATAGTGCACCGGGATGGATTTATCGTTCAGCTTTTGCCGCAGCGAAAGTAGGACTTGTTTCATTAACGAAAACAGTTGCTTATGAAGAAGCGGAGTATGGTATTACTGCGAACATGGTATGTCCTGGTGATATTATTGGCGATATGAAAGAGGCAACTATTCAAGAAGCACGTCAGATGAAAGAGCATAACACACCGATTGGTAGATCTGGAACAGGTGAAGATATTGCAAGAACCATTTCGTTTTTATGTGAGGACGATTCCGATATGATTACCGGTACAATTATTGAAGTGACTGGTGCAGTGGATGTTATTCATAGACATCGATAGAATAAAATAAGATGAAGTTTCGAATAATTGGACAGTTTATCCATTGTGCTGAGAGGTGCGGATAATACTGTCCTTTAATATAAAATTAAATCTATCGGAAAACTTGTATTATTTTTTGTAAAATATTGAGATATTATGTTAAAATATAAGAGCGTAGAAAGCGCTTTAAAAAATGATTCAGGGGTCATTTCATAACTCAAGGGGGGAACTAATCATGCGTATCGGTATTCCAACAGAAATTAAGAACAATGAAAACCGTGTGGCAATGACGCCAGCGGGAGCAGTACATTTAGTACAAAATGGTCACGAAGTTTTTGTTCAAAAAGGAGCAGGTTTAGGATCTGGCTTTACAGATGAAGAATACGTACAAGCTGGTGCGAAACTTGTAGAAACTGCTGAAGAAGCATGGAATCAAGATATGGTTATGAAGGTAAAAGAGCCAGTAGCAAGTGAATACGGCTATTTCCGTGAAGGTTTAATTTTATTCACATACTTACACTTAGCTCCAGAACCAGAATTAACGAAAGCATTAATCGATAACAAAGTTGCATCAATCGCATACGAAACAGTACAATTAGACAATCGTTCTTTACCATTACTTGCACCTATGAGTGAAGTAGCTGGTCGTATGTCTGCACAAATCGGTGCACAATTCCTTGAGAAAAACAAAGGCGGTAAAGGTATTTTACTTGCAGGCGTTCCAGGGGTAAAACGCGGCAAAGTAACAATCATCGGCGGTGGTCAAGCTGGTACAAACGCAGCTAAGATTGCAGTAGGTTTAGGTGCAGATGTAACAATCATTGACTTAAGTGCAGAACGTCTTCGTCAATTAGATGATATTTTCGGTAACCAAGTAAAAACATTAATGTCTAATCCATACAACATTGCAGAAGCTGTTAAAGAATCTGACCTTGTTATTGGAGCAGTATTAATTCCAGGTGCAAAAGCGCCAAAACTTGTAACTGAAGAAATGATTCAATCAATGGAACCAGGTTCTGTCGTTGTAGATATTGCGATTGACCAAGGTGGTATTTTCGAAACAACTGATCGTATTACAACTCATGACAACCCAACTTACGAAAAACATGGCGTTGTTCATTATGCAGTTGCTAATATGCCAGGTGCGGTTCCACGTACGTCAACTCTTGCATTAACAAACGTAACAGTACCATATGCAGTACAAATTGCGAACAAAGGCTATAAAGATGCTTGCCTAGGCAACTCTGCATTATTAAAAGGTATTAACACATTAGATGGATATGTAACATTCGAAGCAGTTGCAGAAGCTCACGGCTTACAATACGCTGATGCGAAAGAGCTACTTGAAAAAGCTCCTGCTTTATCATAATAGAAATACATTTGAGACCTTCCTTTTCATAAGGAGGGTCTTTTTTATATGGGGAAATAACATGTGAATAATTGTTATTTATTGGTGTAAATCGATTTTTATTATGATAATTTAGAATTATATAATAAAAGAGGGGATTCAATGGGGAGTAAAAAAAGGAAGCAAAAGCAAGCTAAAAGACAAAAGTACATAAAGAAAAAACAGGAACAGAACATACCTTTTTCACAAAAAGTAGTCATTATGATAGAAAAAACATTCCGGTATATTTGTATGGCTCTGTATGTAATTTTGTGTATGTATTCATTTGGAGTGTTTTACAGTTTTGGGATAACTCCCAATATTATTGAGAGCATTCTAGAATTTATACTTGTTGTAATAGAATTAGCCTTATTCGTTATACTCTTTGCTACAGTATGGCCTAGTCATGAAAGTAAAAAAGATAGAAAAAGAAGCAAAAGATCTTCATACACTTCAAGCTCATCAAGTGGATTCGGTCACTACAGTAGTAGTGATTGTAGTAGCTCAAGTGATGGTGGAGGAGATTGCGGAGGTGGTGGAGATTAAGTTAATTTTTCAGAAGAACGACTAATGAAAGGATGAGACGAAAGATGGAAACTGTGAACTTAATAGAATTAACAAAGGACATTCAAGATCAACATAAAAACTTCGTCGTTTCAAATATAAACAGTCATTGTTTACGAATCGCTGTATTTACTGGTGAATATGATTGGCACTATCATTCTAATTCGGATGAATTATTTATTGTGCTAGAGGGAGAATTACTTATTGATTTTGAAGATGGAGAAACAGCGGTTTTAAAGCCAAAGGATTCTATTTTAATTCCAGCATGTACGATTCATAGAACGAGAGCATTAAAGAGAACGGTAAATCTTTGTTTTGAACATATAGAGGCTGATACGATTAAAGTGGAGCAATTATGAAAAAATTATCTATAGCCGATTATAGAAAAGTTCTTCCGGTTTTAGAAGGTAATACAAGAACGACGACGTTTGCTTATGCGGTATGTGATCAAATGATAGATGGTGAGGTTTTTATAAACGGGCAATTAACAGCAGGATTAATTATTACAGCTAACGGTATCTATTATTTATTTGGTGATACGGATGATCAAAATTATAACGAAGAGTTATTTTCATATTTAAAAACGGCTATTGAAAAAACAGAGAAGAGATTTACACTGTTCACTTCGAGTGAAGAGTGGGAAATGATGATAGAAGAGCGTTTTAGTAATGTACTTCGGAACATCCCGCGAATGAAATTTCAAAGCGTAACCTTTGAAGAGAGTCAACGAGATTTTAACAAAAATACATATGAAGTGAAGCGTATTAATAGAAGAGATATAGAGCGCAGCAGTGAATTTAAAGAGGAGTACTACAAAGAGTATTGGGGATCAAAAGAAACGTTTTTGAACAGTGGTTTTGGATTTTGTATAGAACAAGATGGGATAATTGTAGCTGAATGTGTCTCAATATTTAGCGGGAATGGTTTTGCTGAAATAGATATTGCAACACATGAAGCGCATCAAGGGAAAGGATTAGCTCAAGCTGTTGCAACAAGGTTCATTGAACATTGCATGCAAAATGACATTATACCGAGCTGGGATTGTTATGTAGACAATATTCCTTCGCGAAAATTAGCTAGTAAATTAAGTTTTTATCATCCAATAGAATATAGTTTGTTTGTACGTAAGAAAACGGGGGAATAAAAATGAATGTAGAATTAACAAGATTTAAAGTTAAGCCTGGTAAGAGTCATCGAGTAGATGAATGGATGCAGCTTCTTAATGACAATTTGAAAGAAGCGCTTTTGACATTAAACGACGAAAAAATGTACGTTGAGACAATTTTCCGGGAAATAAGAGATGGAGAAGAGTACTTATATTGGTATTCTGTGCAAGGAGAAGGTGGTATTTTTGTCGAAAATTCGCATCATGAAATTGATAAAAAGCACTTAGCATTTTGGTATGAATGTATCGATGAAGAAGCACCGTCTATTGATATGAAAACAGAAGTTGTTATGATTCAAGATGTTGTGAAGGAAGCGATGAAATAATAGAATAGTATTTCAGAGAAGCGCATCAAAATGGATGTGCTTTTTATTATGAAACAATTTATAAAAGCTGCATTTGGATGTCTTTAAGTGAAAATAAAGAGGGATACTGAGAATATTTTAGGATAAACTATAAAGTGAAACTTTAATCAGTGTGGGGTTCATCCCCCATCTAACTTCTTGCTTCCGCTGAATTTTGATGTGAGGTCTTACTGCCCGTTAATGCGGGATAAAGAAATAAAAAACACCAAACCAAAAGACTTACCAATATACGGTATAGTCGTAACGGGAAAAACAGAGGATTTACAAAGTTTACAAGGGTCACCGTATATTAAGGCTGCTGTAAGAGGTGTAACAGTTGAGAAATATTGATCACAAGTAATTAATGTGAATAATCAGAAAATTTATGTTATAATATGGGAAAAGGAGGTTTATATGAGGCAAATACATGGAGCAATTTATATTTACATAACAATGTTTTTCGTGGCGATATCCTATGGGTTGGGGCACGTGTATTCGCATCCTATACTAACTTTTTTAAGTGGAGCATGTATGGCGTTTGCGCTTCTTGTCCACCTTTTCTCAGTTTGGATCGTGAAATTTCAATTAAATATTAGTGAAATAGAAGAAGGCACTTTTTGAGTGGCCTTCTTTTTTAATAATATTTAAAGGAAGAAATAGACAATAAATAAGTGCATTTGAATGGAGGGGCATTATGAAGAGAGCATTATTCTTTTTCATTAGTATTTTCTTTTTAGGAAGCTGTTCCATTTCGTATGTTAATTTTTCTAGCGAGAGCAAAAGTTGGACTGGACAATATAAAGGGCATATTAAGGATGACAGTGAAGATGGAATGTTTACGTTTCAATATAAGGGTGGGGATGGAAAGACAGAATTTAAAAACTTAGAGATTGCTATTAATGGAGCCTTTAGTACAATGACACAAACGTCAGAAGTTCATAAAGGAGCAAGGGTTGAAATAAAATCTTCTTGTGTAAGTTGTGCACCTCTATCTAAAGATGAACCGATAGAAGTTGTAATTAAATGGGATGATAAGTATGAGGAGAAGATGGTGTTAAATTTGAAATAGCCTAAAGTAAGGAGTTAAAAATGAATAGGCATGTGAAAATTGTTATGTTTTTAAGTGTATTTCTAGTCATATTATCAGCTTGTACTACAAAACAAGTAGAGCAGGTAACGGTAAAAGAAGTCCCTAAAGAAGGGTATATCATATTAAGAAATGACACGGTATTTTTTGCCGATGATAAAACGTTTGAAACAAAAGTAGAGTTGCAAAATTATATAGAACAACAAATGAATAAAGAGCATCCATCGCATATAGTCTTGAGCTTTAAGGACAAAGACGCATATAAACAGTTAAAAACAGGGGATAAAATAAAAGTATGGTTTTCTCAAATACTTGAAAGCTATCCAGCAAGAATGATTGTAGAGAAATTTGAAATAGTAGAGGAATAAAAAAAGGCAGCATTCACGCTGCCTTTTTATTATTTTACAAATTGTAATTCTTTCGGGAATTTCGTTAAAATTTCTGATCCGTCTTTTGTAATGTAAATATCATCTTCAATACGAACGCCACCTACGTTTGGTACGTAAATACCAGGTTCGATTGTGAAGACCATACCTTCTTTTAATGGAGACTCGTTACCAGCTTTTACATCTGGATATTCGTGTACGCTAATTCCAAGTCCATGACCAAGTCGGTGCGGGAAGAAGTCTCCGTAACCTGCATCTGCGATAACAGAACGAGCAGCGTTATCGATTGCGCCAAGTGTAACACCTGGTTTACATGCTTCAACTGCTTGTAGTTGTCCAGCAAGTACAGTGTTGTAAATGCGAGTTTGCTCTTCAGAAATCTCACCGAATGCTACTGTACGTGTAATATCAGAGCAATAACCTTCAATGATTACACCTAAATCAAATAGTACGAAATCACCGCGCTTCATTTTGTTTGCGCCAGGAATACCGTGTGGAAGAGCAGAGTTTGCACCCGCTAATACCATCGTATCAAATGACATCTTATGTATGCCTTTTGTTTTTAATTCGTGTTCAATAATTGCTAATACTTCTAGCTCGCTACGGTTTTCTTTAATTGCATTTACACCAACTTCAACAGCGTAGTCCGCCATTTTAGCAGCTTCGCGTAAAATAGAAAGTTCTTTTTCATCTTTAATTAAACGAAGTTCGCGAACTTTCTCCTCAGCTGATTTGAAAGCTGCATTTGGGAATAATTTCGTTAATTCTTCGTAGCGCTCTACGTTTAAATGTTCTTTTTCAATTGCAACTTCATTTGCATTGATGCCGCGGTCTTTAATTGCTTTTGCAATCATATCCCATGGTCTGTCAGTATCAGTAAATCCGATAATTTCATGTGCCCAGCCAGCGTTACGTGCTTGACCTTCTTCCATTTTAGGACAAATTAAAATAGGTTCTTTTTCTTGGAATACAAACATACCAAGTAATCTTTCATGCGGTTCACAGTGGAAGTTCGTCATGTAGAAGACGTTCGGTGTAGAAGTTAAGAACGCAGCTTCTATGTTTTTTTCTTTTAGCCATTGCATTAAATTTTCTAATCTAGCATTCATCGATTGGCACCCCCGAGATATTTAATTACAAATATAACTTTAACTCGGAAGAAAGCGTTATGACAAGTAAATAGATGTTAGAAAAGACAGGGAATTGAAAAATCATGTAGAATAAAAAGTGAGAATGTGAACAGGGGAGGAATGTAATAATGAAAGTATCTTATCATGGGCATTCAGTTGTGAAAATTGAGGCGAATGGAAAAGTTATTTTAATTGACCCGTTTTTAACAGGTAATCCGAAAACAGATTTAAAAGCTGAAGATGTAAAAGTGGATGCAATCCTTTTATCGCATGGACACGGTGATCATGTTGGAGATACAGTAGAACTTGCGAAGAAAAATAATGCAGTTGTTGTAGCGCCATTTGAACTAGCAACATTTTTAAGTTGGCAAGGTGTAAATACACATCCGATGCATATTGGTGGTTCACATGAATTTGACTTCGGAAAAGTGAAGTTTACACAAGCATTCCACGGCTCTAGTTATATTGATGAAGCAAATAAGACGATTACATATACAGGTATGCCAGCAGGTATTTTATTTACAGCAGAAGAGAAAACAGTGTACCACGCAGGAGATACTGCACTATTCTCTGATATGAAGTTAATTGGGGAATTAAATAAAGTTGATCTAGCATTTTTACCAATTGGTGATAATTTCACAATGGGACCAGAAGATGCTGTACTAGCGGCAAAATGGATTAATGCGAAAACTGTTGTACCGATGCATTACAATACGTTCCCAGTTATTGAACAAGATCCATATCAATTTGTAGAAAAGCTACAAAATTGTACAGGGAAAGTATTAGAAGCTGGAGAAAGTATTACACTATAGAAAAGAAACCCTTCATTTGAAAAGAAAAGTGAAGGGTTTTTTACGTGTGTAGGACAGCTTTTAATGCTTGTATTTGTTTTGGTGATTCTTTTCTTTTGGTACGTGGTTGTTCAGGTGTTTCATTCAATTCCATTGCAACTTTTTTCCCATCTACGAAAGCTAAAAATACAGCACCTACAACCTCTAAAAATTTTTTCATCATGTGTACGCTCCTTTGTTTTATTTCTTGTCTTCATTGTATAGGGAATCAAGTGGGCGAACTATCGAATGAGATGACAATAGCATTACATTGTTGTAATAGAATGACTGGTGAAATGTAAGAGTCATTTTGTTATAAAAAAAATAGTACAGGTATGCAAAGAGAGAGTGTAACAGTTTTGAAAATATAGTATACTGAAAGTACAACACATGAAGAATTTAGGGAAAAGAAAGTATGGTGAAACCATTTGGCTACCAAGCATAACCAAATTTTAGAACATATTAATAGCCTGCCAGTAGGCCATAAAATTTCTGTAAGACAAATTGCGAAAGATTTGAGTGTAAGTGAAGGGACAGCTTACCGTGCAATTAAAGATGCAGAAAATAAAGGGTATGTTAGTACAATTGAACGTGTCGGAACAATTCGAATTGAACAAAAGAAGAAAGAAAATATCGAAAAACTGACATATGCAGAAGTCGTTAACATTGTCGACGGTCAAGTACTTGGGGGCAGAGAAGGACTACATAAAACATTAAATAAATTCGTAATCGGAGCTATGAAATTAGAAGCGATGATGCGCTATACAGAAGCTGGGAATTTACTCATTATTGGTAACCGTACGAATGCACATCAATTAGCGCTAGAAACTGGAGCCGCTGTATTAATTACGGGTGGATTTGATACGGAAGATCATGTGAAGAAATTAGCAGACGAATTAAAGCTGCCGATTATTTCAAGTAGCTACGATACATTTACGGTCGCAACGTTAATTAACCGTGCAATTTATGATCAACTGATTAAGAAAGAAATTGTACTTGTTGAGGATATTTTAACACCAATTGAAGAAACGTTATATTTAAAGCCACATGATACAGTACAGCAATGGCATGCATATAATGAAGAGACAATGCACGGAAGATATCCAATTGTCGATGAAAATAAAAAAGTGCTAGGAATCGTAACTTCAAAAGACATGATCGGTGTAGCGAAAGAAACACCAATTGATAAAGTAATGACAAAACACCCAATTACAGTGAATGGTAAAATGTCTGTCGCAGCTGCGGCACGTATGATGGTGTGGGAAGGAATTGAATTACTTCCTGTCGTTGAGGAAGGAAATAAACTGCAAGGTATCATTAGCCGTCAAGATGTACTTCAGGCACTGCAAATGATTCAACGTCAGCCACAAGTTGGAGAAACAATTGATGATATTGTAACGAATCAATTTATGACGCCAAAAGAAGCGAAAAATGAGCATCTATATCAATTTTCAGTGACGCCGCAAATGACAAACTCAATCGGAACGTTATCGTACGGTGTATTTGCAACAATTGTGACAGAAGCGACAAATCGCGTCATTCGTGCGCAAAAGAAAAGCGATTTAATTGTTGAAAACTTAACGATTTATTTCGTAAAGCCGGTTCAAATTGATAATGTTGTGTCCGTTCATCCGAAAGTATTAGAAATTGGGCGTAAATTTGGTAAGGTTGATGTAGAGGTGCATCATGAGGGCAATGTCGTTGGAAAAGCATTACTTATGGTTCAGTTAATTGATAAATAAAAAGATGGAACAAATCGTTTTGATTTGTTCCATCTTTTTTGTTGTTTTAAATTTGAAAGGCATGGTTTTAGATGAGAGTTTTAGTGAAATATGTATGGGGTGGAGTGGAAAAGTAACGCAATAAAAGACAGAATAGTAATTTAATTTAGTTGTATATTGTGTTATGATTATATTGTAAGAAAATGGATTTATGAGAGGTGGTATACATTATGTCGTCAGCCGTACTCTTTTTTGGTAGTATCGCACTATTTTACTTTCTTGTAATGATACCGATCCAATATTTATATTTACAAGGTTTACATGAAAAAAAGGAAAAGACAGGATTATCTCAGCGAGAGCTATATGAAAAAATGTCTTTTGGAGAAGAACAATTACATTTTCACGTACAAGGTAACCCATTTAATATACCATCTGCGTTTGTCGCATATATGATTTTAAAAGTTAGAGGACGTAAAAAAGCATCACAATTTTGATGCTTTTTTACGTTGTTTCATAGACTTCTGCTTCTTTAACTGCTAATGGTAAGAAATGTGTGTATTGGCGAAATCCATTAAATACACTTGCACTACCAAATAGAACGAATAAGATACCAACGATAATACGAGCGGTTGAAAGTTCTAAAAAGAATTGGTTTATCCCGAAGAATAAGACGAATGAACCGAGTGCCATTGCGGATTTTCCAGAGAGCCAACCTTTCTCCATTGGGCGGTTTGTACGAAAGTATTTTGTTTTGTAGAAGAGATACAACATAAATGAGATGATAATACAGAAGACTAATACTGGCATAATGAACACTCCCATCGTTTTATGAAAAAAATAGTGGAGAAAAAAGAAATATCTAAACTTTCTAACTTTTATTATAAAGCAATTGTTCGCATGTATGAAATACTTTCCGTTATAATGAGAGATAAAGTGAAGAAGTTGATTAAAAAGGAGATTATACATATGCATGAGCAAATTTTAGGAGCAATTAAAGAGTTTGATACAATTATTATTCATCGCCACGTGCGTCCGGATCCAGATGCATTAGGTTCACAGGGTGGCCTTGGTACAATTCTAAAAGAATCGTTTCCAGAGAAAAATATTTATACGGTTGGGTACAATGAACCGTCGTTAGCATACTTACGAGTAATGGATGATATTGAAGATAGTGTATACGAAAATGCGCTTGTTATTGTTTGTGATACTGCGAATCAAGAACGTGTTGACGATCAACGCTATACAAAAGGGAAGATGTTAATTAAAATTGATCATCATCCAAATGAAGATCCATATGGAGATATTACGTGGGTAGATACGACAGCGAGTTCGACAAGTGAAATGATTTATGAGTTTTATAACTATGGAAAAGATAAAGGATTAAAAATAACAAAAGAAGCAGCCCGCCTTATTTTAGCAGGAATTGTTGGAGATACAGGTCGTTTCTTATTCCCAAATACGACAGCAAAAACACTTCGTTACGTAAGTGAGCTTGTTGACATGGGTGTGAAATTCACAGATTTATACAATGAAATGTATAAGACAAAAGAAAAAATTGCTCGTTTAAACGGTTATATTTTACAAAACTTTACGATGGTAGAAGAAGGAGCAGCTTACATTAAATTAACGAAAGAAGTATTAGAAGAATTTGATGTACTTCCTTCTGAAGCATCTGGTGTTGTTGGAGCGCTTGGCAATATTGATGGATTAAAGGCGTGGGTTCTATTTTTAGAGGAAGACGACGTAATTCGTGTTCGTCTTCGTTCAAAAGGACCAGTTATAAACAAATTGGCAATGCAATATAACGGCGGAGGACATCCGATGGCTTCTGGTGCCAAGGCATCTTCTTGGGAAGAAGCGGATCGTCTTTTTGCTGATTTACGTGAGATTTGTAAATAAGGGACTATATGTTAGAACGAAAAGAAGGAGCGGCGCTAAAGCCCTCCTTCTTTATTTTTCCTTTTCTATAGTAATGCTAATTTCAAGCACTGTATCAAAAGATATTGTATCGACTTTAAAACGGTATAGTCGATCGTAATGTTTGTACGTTTTGTTTTCGATTACCTTTTTGAGTAGGTCTTTATTTTTTGCGATACTTTGAATGTTTTTCGTTAAAAGATGCTGGAGATCATTATGGATAGATGTAGTCATATTTTCGAGTGTAAGATTGTCTAAATCGTATTTTTCTCGATTGATAAGTTTTATTTTAATCTCTTGAATGGTTAAGAGCCGTTTGTTTTCAGTGTTCAATTTTTCTTGATCTTCGAGAAGGACGTGGAGCTTTGCTTCTTGTTTTTCTATAATTTCTCTTTGTTCTGCTATTTTACTAGCTTGTTCTTCTTGAAAAACACCGTATATGTACAAAAAAATAAACCAGCTCAACACGCCTCCAACAGCAGCACCAGCTAATACTAAGTACCATCTTTTTGCTGTATTGGCACTTGGTACTCTCATACATGTTCCTGCGTTAGCCATTTAATAATAATGAGACCTGTTTGCATACCACCAGTTGCGAAAAAAATAAGGAGAATTTGTTTTACGATATCTTTCATATCTCCGCCAAAGAAACTTCTTTCAAAGCTATAAAAGGTATCGAATGTTCCACCAATTGCTGCAACGAGTGCCCAAATTCTTAAATTTTGGGCGAATTGATTAATGTAAGTTAGAGCTGGTTTTCCGATAAGAAACGCACCAAATCCACCAATTAATGAACCGCCAAGTATAACCCCAAAGGCAATAAAATAACTAATAATAAGCAGAGAGAAAAAAGTATGTTCTCTTACATCCATCGTCATTCCCCTTTCTTCTTCATATATATGGACAAAGTATAAGAAGTATGTTTTGATTTCCGCTTTCCTCATCACCTATAATAAAAGTAGTCAAATAGGTAAAGAGAGGGTACAACAGTGAAGTTTGTGCATTTACAATGTCAAACCGTTTTTAGTTTATTAAAAAGTGCTTGTAAAATTGATGAGCTTGTAGTCAGGGCGAAAGAACTTGGTTTTTCATCGCTGGCTATTACGGATGAAAATGTTATGTATGGCGTTATTCCGTTTTATAAAGCATGTAAGAAACATGGTATACAGCCTGTTATTGGATTAACCGCTTCTATTTTTAGTGAAGAAGAAGAAAGGTCTTATCCGCTTGTATTACTTGCTGAGAATGAAATAGGCTACCAAAATTTATTAAAGATTTCTAGCAGTATTATGACAAAATCCAAAGAAGGTATTCCTAAGAAGTGGCTTGCGCATTATGCGAAAGGATTAATTGCTATTTCACCAGGTAAAGATGGCGAAATTGAGCAATTATTACTAGAAGACAATGAGAGTCAGGCTGAAGAAGTAGCTCGCACATATCAAAATATGTTCGGCCATTTTTATATGAGTTTGCAGCATCATGCGATTCAAGATGAGTTGCTTTTACAAGAGAAACTACCTGAATTTATTAGTAGGGTTAATATTCCAGTCGTTGCAACAAACGATGTGCGCTATATCAATCAAAGTGACGCACTTGTTCACGAATGTTTACTATCTGTTGAAAGTGGAACGAAAATGACTGATCCAGATAGGCCGAGGCTGAAAACAGATCAATATTATTTAAAGTCATCGGATGAAATGGAAGCACTATTTTCCCATGCGCCGGAAGCAATCCAAAATACAATGAAAATTGCAGAGCGTTGCCAAGTAGAAATACCGTTCCATGTAAATCAACTTCCGAAGTTTCCTGTTTCGTCTAATGAAACGAGTGATATATACTTGCGTCGTGTTTGTGAAGAAGGTTTGCGGAAACGATATGGTGCGCCGAAAGAAGTGCATATAAAGCGTTTAAATCATGAATTAAATGTTATTTCTCGTATGGGATTTAGTGATTATTTCCTCATCGTATGGGATTTTATGAAGTATGCACATGAAAATCATATTTTAACAGGACCAGGTCGTGGATCGGCAGCTGGTTCACTCGTCTCATACGTATTAGAAATTACAGATATTGATCCGATTGAATACGATCTATTATTTGAAAGGTTTTTAAATCCTGAACGTGTGACGCTTCCCGATATTGATATTGATTTTCCAGACGTAAGACGTGATGAGATGATTCGCTATGTGAAAGATAAATACGGTCAGCTCCGTGTTGCGCAAATTGTAACGTTTGGTACGCTTGCAGCAAAAGCGGCAATTAGAGACATTGCCCGCGTAATGGGGCTTCCGCCGCGAGATATTGATATATTTTCAAAACTTATCCCATCAAAGCTTGGTATAACGTTAAAAGATGCATATGAAGGATCACAATCACTTCGTGAGTTTATACAAGGGAATCTTCTGCATGAGCGTGTGTTTGAAATCGCAAAACGTGTAGAAGGTTTACCACGTCATACGTCTATTCATGCGGCTGGCGTTATTATGAGTCAAGAACCGCTAACAGGCAGTGTAGCAATTCAAGAAGGACATAACGATGTTTATGTTACGCAATATCCAGCCGATGCGCTAGAAGAACTTGGGTTGCTTAAGATGGACTTTTTAGGATTACGTAATTTAACGTTACTTGAAAATATTGTAAAATTTATCACGAACAAAACAGGGAAAGAAATTGATATAAGAAACTTACCTCTTCAAGATGAAAAGACGTTCCAATTATTAGGGAGAGGGGATACAACAGGTGTATTCCAGTTTGAGTCAGGTGGTATGCGAAATGTACTTCGCGGGTTAAAACCGAATGAGTTTGAAGATATCGTAGCTGTTAACTCATTATACAGACCGGGACCGATGGAACAGATACCGACCTTTATTGAATCGAAACATGGAAAAAGAAAAATTGAATATTTACATCCGGATTTAAAGCCAATTTTAGAAAGAACATACGGCGTCATTGTATACCAAGAACAAATTATGCAAATTGCATCGAAGTTAGCAGGGTTTTCGCTTGGTGAAGCAGATTTACTGCGCCGTGCAGTGAGTAAAAAGAATCGTGATATTTTAGATCAGGAACGCAAGCATTTTGTCCAAGGTTGTTTGCAAAATGGTTACGATGAGACGTCTGCTGAGAAAATTTATGATTTAATTGTAAGATTTGCGAATTACGGTTTTAACCGAAGTCACGCTGTAGCTTACAGTATGATCGGATATCAGCTTGCCTACTTAAAAGCGAACTATACGCTGGAATTTATGACGGCACTATTATCAAGTGCAATTGGAAATGAAGATAAAATTGTACAGTATATACGAGAAACGAAGCGAAAGGGTTTTCATGTTTTGCCGCCGTCTCTTCAAAAAAGTGGTTACAACTTCCAAATAGAGGGGAATGCGATACGTTACAGTTTACTTTCGATTCGAAATATTGGAATGGCTACAGTGACGGCATTATTAGAAGAACGAGAGAAAAAAATGTTCGAAGATTTATTTGAATTTTGTCTCCGTATGCCGTCAAAGTTTGTAACAGAGCGCAATTTAGAAGCTTTCGTCTGGTCGGGATGTTTTGATGATTTTGGTGTTTCGAGAACAAATTTATGGAAAAGTCTTAAAGGGGCGTTGGAGTACGCAAATCTCGCGCGTGATTTAGGGGATGCTGTTCCAAAATCAAAATACGTACAAGGAGAAGAGCTATCTTTTATTGAACAACTAAATAAAGAAAAAGAAGCACTTGGCTTTTATTTATCAAGTTATCCGACTGCGCAGTATGTAAAGTTAGCAAAAGAATTAGAAATTCCATCTCTCGCTCAGGCGATGCGACACAAGAAAAAAGTACAAAGAGCTATTGTGTATATAACAAGTGTGAGAGTGATTCGTACGAAAAAGTTTCAAAAGATGGCATTTATTACATTCTGTGATCAAAATGATGAAATGGAAGCGGTCCTCTTCCCGGAAACGTATATACATTTCTCGGATAAGTTACAAGAAGGAGCAATTGTTTTAGTTGACGGTACAATTGAGCTAAGAAATCATAAGCTGCAATGGATTGTAAATGGACTATATCCGCTAGAGGAAATGGATGTTTATGAAGAAAAGAAAGATGCATCTGTTTACGTGAAATTGCCGTCTCAGTATGAGAAAAAGCTTTTAAATCAGGTTACGAAAATATTGTTCGACTATTCAGGTTTTGCGAAAGTACTAATTTATTATGAAAAGGAACATAAAATGGTACAATTATCTCGGAGTTTATCGATTCATCCAAGTGAAGAATGTTTAGGAGCACTTCGTGAAATTGTCGGGGAAGAAAATGTAGTTGTGAAAATATAATGGACAATTTCCCTACACTTCGATTATTATAGTAGTAGTGTTCGTGGTCAGACCACTTGGAGAAATTGATATCAGCAAGAATAATTTGAGGAGAGTGGATAGTTTGTCAACACTTCGTGAAGAAGCACTTCACATGCATAAAGTGCATCAAGGAAAATTAGAAACTGTATCAAAAGTAAAAGTAGAAAATGCAAAAGATTTAAGTCTTGCATATTCTCCAGGGGTTGCAGAACCTTGTAAAGAAATTTATGACGATAAAAGTAAGGTATATGAATATACGATGAAGGGAAATATGGTAGCAGTTGTGACAGACGGAACGGCTGTACTTGGTCTTGGTAACATTGGACCTGAAGCATCTCTTCCAGTAATGGAAGGTAAAGCTGTATTATTCAAGAGCTTTGCTGGTGTAGATGCATTCCCGATTGCCTTAAATACAAACGATGTAGATAAAATTGTTGAAACTGTAAAATTAATGGAGCCAACTTTTGGCGGCGTTAACTTAGAAGATATCGCAGCACCAAACTGCTTCATTATTGAAGAGCGTTTGAAAAAAGAAACAAATATTCCTATCTTCCATGATGATCAACACGGAACAGCTATCGTAACAGTAGCAGGTCTTGTAAATGCACTGAAATTAGTTGGAAAGAAAATGTCTGACATTAAAGTTGTCGCAAATGGCGCAGGTGCAGCAGGTATTGCAATTATTAAACTTTTATATCGCTATGGTGTACGCGACATTATTATGTGTGACCGTAAAGGGGCAATCTATGATGGTCGTCCTACAGGTATGAATCCGGTGAAGGATGAAGTTGCAAAATATACAAATAAGAATCGTATAGAAGGTTCTTTAGCTGATGTTGTACAAGGTGCGGACGTATTTATTGGTGTATCTGCAGAAGGTGCATTAACAGAAGAGATGGTTCGTACAATGAATGACAATGCGATTATTTTTGCAATGGCAAATCCAGTTCCAGAAATTATGCCAGAATTGGCAAAAGCAGCGGGCGCAGCTGTGGTTGGAACAGGTCGTTCTGACTTCCCGAACCAAGTAAATAATGTACTGGCGTTCCCTGGTATTTTCCGCGGTGCACTTGACGTACATGCGACACAAATTAACGAAGAAATGAAGATGGCAGCTGTACAGGCTATTGCTGAGCTTGTAGCAGAAGATGAGTTAAATGCAGACTATATCATTCCAGCACCATTTGACGCGCGTGTAGCGCCTCAAGTAGCGGCTTACGTTGCAAAAGCAGCAATGGAGACAGGAGTAGCTCGCCGTCAAGTAGATCCAAATGAGATCGCTGAAAAAACAAAACAATTAGCGCTGATTGGTAAAGAATAAGCGAGGAATTTCCATTGACATCATCAAATACAAAAGTATATCTCGAAATTGTAAAAAAAATCCGTTCCATTATGGAAGAGGATGGATTGGTAGCGGGGGATCGTTTGCCGTCTGAGCGTGAGTTAAGTTCACGCTTAAACGTAGGACGTTCCTCTGTAAGAGAAGCATTGCGTGCTTTAGAACTGGTAGGATTGATTGAAACGAGACGTGGTGAAGGGACGTTTATTCGAAACTTTTATGATAACGGTCTTGTACAATTAATTGCTCCGTTCTTACTGCAAGATGAGAAAACGATTCGTGATTTATTACAAACAAAACGATTGCTTGAGAAAGATATGATTCGAATTGTATGTAATTTACCGAAAGAAACGTTTTCTAAAGTACTAAGTAGATTACACCAAGTACTTGAAGAAAATGAAAGCTCAATCCCAACGCTTCATCAAACGTTCTTTAAAACACTTATTGAACAAGTTGATAATTATTTACTATATCGCATTTGGATGATCGTAAATGATTACGTAGCAACTCTTTCTTGTAAAGTTTCAAGAGATTCTATCGATATGTATAGAAAGCTTTATGCTACTTTGGAAGAAAAACAAGAAAATGATGCACTAAAAATTTACGATGAATTAGTAGAGAATATACAGTTTCACTCGTAATGTATAAAATTTGTCGAAATGACCATGACACGTTATGACAAACATTCTACCGCGTAGCGGTTAAAGTTAAACGTAAAGAGTGAGGTTATTAGACAGATTGAGAAGATAAGGCTAACATCAAACTTTGGTGTTAGCCCCATTTTCTTCTTACGCTAACCTTAGCTCTCAACGAAGGGGGTCAAATTGTGCTAAGAGATTTATTCGTGAAAAAGAAAAAGTACGCTGCAATACCTTCAGAACAAGTACGAAAAGATGTGCCAGATGGCGTTATGACAAAATGTCCGGAATGTAAAAAAATCATGTATACGAAAGAACTTCTAAAAAATTTAAAAGTATGTGTGAATTGTGGATATCATCATCCTATGAATGCATGGGAACGTCTTGATAGTATATTGGACGAAGGGTCATTCCGTGAGTATGACAAAGAAATGGTTTCATTAAATCCACTCGAGTTTCCAGGTTATGAAGAGAAACTAGAGAGCGATCGTAAGAAGACTGAATTGAACGAAGCGGTTGTAACTGGTGAAGGAACAATTGATGACATGCTTGTTGTTGTTGCAGTAATGGATTCTCGTTTTCGAATGGGGAGCATGGGCTCTGTAGTAGGAGAAAAAATCGCCCGTGCGGTTGAAAAGGCGTACGACTTACAAGTTCCATTTATTATCTTTACTGCTTCGGGTGGTGCCCGTATGCAAGAAGGGATATTAAGTTTAATGCAAATGGCAAAAACAAGCGTAGCTTTGAAAAAGCATAGTAATGCAGGAGGGTTATTTATTTCTGTGATGACTCACCCAACGACGGGCGGGGTTTCAGCGAGTTTCGCTTCACTTGGTGATTATAATCTTGCAGAACCAGGTGCACTTATCGGATTTGCTGGTAGACGTGTAATTGAACAAACGGTGCGTGAGAAACTACCGGAAGATTTCCAAACGGCAGAATTCTTACTAGATCATGGTCAATTAGATGCGGTGGTGCATCGTGATGATATGAGAGAATCGCTTCGCAAGATTTTAGAAGTTCATCAAGGAGGGGAAATGGCTGTATGGCAGAGCTAGAATTTGAAAAACCAGTTGTTGAGCTAAGAAATAAGATTCGTGAACTGAAAGACTATACGAAAAACAGCCAGATGGACTTCAGTGAGGAGATTCGTATTTTGGAAGAAAAGCTAGAAAATTTAGAGGAAGATATATACGGCAATCTAAAAGTATGGGACCGTGTTCAAATTGCTCGTCATGCAGAACGACCGACAACGCTCGATTATATTGAGCACTTATTTACTGATTTTTTCGAATGTCATGGAGATCGTCTATTTGGCGATGATGCAGCGATTGTCGGCGGCATTGCGAAATATAAAGGGATGCCTGTAACTGTAATTGGGCATCAGCGCGGAAAAGATACGAAAGAAAATATTCGCCGTAACTTTGGAATGCCTCATCCAGAAGGATATCGAAAAGCACTGCGTCTCATGAAACAAGCGGAAAAGTTTAATCGTCCTATTATTTGTTTCATCGATACGAAGGGAGCTTATCCTGGTAAAGCAGCTGAAGAACGTGGACAAAGTGAAGCTATTGCCCGCAACCTATTTGAGATGGCAGGTTTAACGGTACCAGTTATTTGTATCGTTATCGGTGAAGGCGGTAGTGGTGGTGCGCTAGGTCTTGGAGTAGGAGATTACATTCATATGCTAGAAAATTCCACTTATTCTGTTATTACACCAGAGGGTGCAGCGGCAATTCTTTGGAAAGATGCAGGAAAAGCAAAGGAAGCTGCAGAGGCAATGAAAATTACAGCAGCAGATTTGAAAGAATTAGGTGTAATTGATGAAATTATTCCAGAGACAAAAGGTGGAGCTCACCGTAATATTTTGAAACAGTCAGAAAATATAGACTTAATGATTAGAAAAACTTTTGAACAATTAAACGGAATTTCGAAAGATGAATTAATCGAAAAACGTTATGAAAAATATATGAAAATTGGGCAAGTTTCGTTTTCAAACGCTTCCATTGGGATAAAATAAGAAAAGCGTGCGTTCCTCTTCGCGAATGCACGTTTTTATTATGAAAAGACACATCTTCTCCATTGTGTTTTTATATTTTTTCGTGTTATTTTATTATAAGGCAAATAATCTTTATGAGGTGAGTACAAATGAAACGTATTGGTGTATTAACAAGTGGTGGAGATTCACCTGGTATGAATGCTGCCATTCGTGCAGTTGTTCGTAAAGCGATTTTCCATGATATTGAAGTATATGGTATTTACCATGGATACGCTGGATTAATTTCTGGTCACATTGAAAAATTAGAACTTGGTTCTGTTGGCGATATTATCCACCGCGGTGGTACGAAATTATATACAGCAAGATGTCCTGAGTTTAAAGACCCAGAAGTACGACTAAAAGGTATCGAGCAATTAAAGAAACATGGTATCGAAGGACTTGTTGTTATTGGTGGAGATGGTTCTTACCAAGGCGCTAAAAAATTAACTGAACAAGGATTCCCATGTGTTGGTGTACCAGGTACAATCGACAATGATATTCCTGGAACAGACTTCACAATTGGTTTCGATACAGCTTTAAACACTGTTATTGATGCAATTGATAAAATCCGTGACACAGCTACATCTCATGAACGTACATATGTTATCGAAGTAATGGGACGTCACGCTGGTGATATCGCATTATGGGCTGGTTTAGCTGATGGTGCAGAAACAATCTTAATTCCAGAAGAAGAGTATGACATGGATGATGTTATCGCTCGTCTGAAGCGTGGTAGTGAACGTGGTAAAAAACACAGTATTATCGTTGTAGCTGAAGGTGTTGGAAGTGCAATTGACATCGGTAAGCACATTGAAGAAGCAACAAACTTTGATACTCGTGTAACTGTATTAGGTCACGTACAACGTGGTGGATCACCAAGTGCACAAGACCGTGTATTAGCAAGTCGTCTTGGCGCAAGAGCAGTTGAATTATTAATTGCTGGTAGAGGTGGACGTTGTGTAGGTATTCAAGATAACAAACTTGTTGATCATGATATTATCGAAGCGTTAGCTCAAAAGCATACAATCGATAAAGATATGTATCAATTATCTAAAGAATTATCCATCTAATCGGCGTAATGTCAGATATTTGGGAACGGTTTCATAATTTTCGGAGGTGCAATATGCGTAAAACTAAAATTGTATGTACTATAGGTCCTGCTAGTGAAAGTATTGAAAAATTAGAGCAATTAATCGAAGCAGGTATGAACGTTGCTCGTTTAAACTTCTCTCATGGTAGCCATGAAGAGCACGGAGCTCGTATTAAAAACATTCGTGAAGCTTCAAAGAAAACTGGTAAAACAGTTGGTATCTTACTTGATACAAAAGGTCCAGAAATCCGTACTCACGACTTCGTAGACGGACAAGCTGAGCTTGTAACAGGTGCAGAAGTAGTTCTTTCTACTGAGCAAGTATTAGGTACTGCAGAGAAGTTCTCTGTATCTTATGCTGGTCTTTATGACGATGTAGACCCAGGTTCTCGCATTCTAATCGATGACGGTCTTATCGAACTAGAAGTAATCGAAAAAGCTGATGGAAACATCCGTACAAAAGTTCTTAACAGCGGAACTGTAAAAAATAAAAAAGGTGTTAACGTACCAAACGTAAGCATTAAGCTTCCTGGTATCACTGAAAAAGACGTAAAAGATATCATCTTCGGTATCGAGCAAAAAGTTGATTTCATCGCAGCTTCATTCGTACGTAAAGCGTCTGACGTATTAGAAATCCGTGAATTATTAGAAGAGCATGGCGCTCAATACATCCAAATCGTACCGAAAATCGAAAACCAAGAAGGTATCGACAACATCGATTCAATCTTAGAAGTTTCTGACGGTTTAATGGTAGCTCGTGGTGATATGGGTGTAGAAATTCCACCAGAAGAAGTACCATTAGTACAAAAACGTCTAATCAAAAAATGTAACGTGTTAGGTAAACCAGTTATTACTGCGACACAAATGTTAGACTCTATGCAACGTAACCCACGTCCAACTCGTGCGGAAGCAAGTGACGTAGCTAACGCAATCTTCGATGGTACAGATGCAATCATGCTTTCAGGTGAAACAGCTGCTGGTCAATATCCGGTAGAAGCAGTAACAATGATGGCTAACATTGCAGTACGTGTTGAAAAATCATTACAATACGAAGATATGTTCAAAAAACGTATTAAAGAGTTCACTCCAACAATTACAGATGCAATTAGCCAATCTGTTGCGCATACAGCACTTGCTCTTGATGTAGCTGCAATCGTAGCTCCAACAGAAAGTGGACATACTGCGAAAATGATCTCTAAATACCGTCCAAAATCTCCAATCGTAGCTGTAACATCTGACGAGCAAGTAGGACGTCGTCTTGCACTAGTTTGGGGTGTACAAGCATTTATGGCTGAGAAGCGCGCAGCTTCAACTGACGAAATGTTAGATACAGCAATTCAAACAGGTATGGATGCAGGTCTAATCGGCCTTGGAGATACTGTAGTAATTACTGCTGGTGTTCCAGTTGCTGAAACTGGTACAACAAACTTAATGAAAATCCACGTTGTTGGTGAAGAAGTTGCTAAAGGACAAGGGATCGGTCGTAAAGCTGCAAAAGGTAAAGTAGTTGTAGCAAAAACAGCTGCTGAAGCTGTAGCGAACGTAAACGAAGGTGATATCCTTGTTACAACAAGCACTGATAAAGATATGATTCCTGCAATCGAAAAAGCTGCTGCTTTAGTTGTAGAAGAAGGTGGCTTAACAAGCCATGCAGCTGTTGTAGGCGTATCAATCGGTATTCCTGTTATCGTTGGTGTAAACGGCGTAACAGCAACTTTAAAAAATGGCCAAGAAGTAACAGTTGATGCAGCACGCGGAATTGTTTATAATGGACATGCGGAAGTGCTATAAGTAATACGGAGAGAAGGATCGGAGTCCTTCTCTTTTTTTTTACACAAAAACGAGATAGAATTAGCTTAAAACGCCTAGAATTGCTTTTAAAAGCTGTTTGTTATGGGTTTTAATATGAAAGGGTATTATATTTCATATGATGTATATAGGCTTTGTGAGGGCGTTAAAAGTGAGTTGTGAGAGAGGTGTAGAACTATGAAGTGGTTACTATTCTTGTTTATTTTAATACCGGCGATTGAGATTACGGTCTTAATCGGATCAAGTCATGTAATAGGTTTATGGTCTACGTTCGCTATGATAGTATTTACAGGTGTAGTAGGTGTGTATTTGGCGAAAAGACAAGGATTTAAAGTGCTTGGAGAGATTCAATCTAAGTTGAATAGAGGGGAAATGCCAGGTGAGGCAGTACTAGATGGTATTTTTGTATTTGTAGGAGGTATTCTCTTAGTGCTTCCTGGTTATGTGACAGATGTGCTAGGGTTTATCTGCGTGATCCCTATTACGAGAGCTTTATTGAAGCCGCTTGTTATGAAGTGGATGGAATGGAAGTTTAGAAAGAACTCTACTATTATCATTCAGAAGTAGCGCTTAGATTATAACGATCTAAGTGCTATTTTTTTGTCTTGTAAGAGGGGAGGAACTTTCTGATTGAAGCTTTGTTTTACCGCGTTATTTGTGGGGTGTGGAATTTCTATCTCAAAGCTGGGATGCTCGTAAGTGTTTGATGTGGGGGGATGAACGAAACGTCCGCTTATTATATTTGCTATATAATTTTCGTTTGAACTCTTGTTGTGCTTCGATTAAACGTGTGATTTTTAGTGCTATTAATTTGGATGAATAAGATGGTGTGAAATGCAGCCAAATTAAAGTTTTGCTTTCGTATATAAAGGAGCGATTGGTGTAAAGAATTAATATAAAAGGTGGGGATTGTTAGTTGAAGCCCTATTTTATGCTATTTTGTATATTTATTCATTTACATAAAAAGTAATAAATGTAAGTAATAATTATAGGTAAAATAGAATAAAAATGTATTTTTAGCTAGAATATGTGTTTTTTTATGCAAAAAAACAAGAGGATTATCCTGTTTCTGGGTAATTCTCTTGTTGCGTGTGAGTAGTGTGGGAAATAGGTAAAAGGAATAATCAGTGGGAATTTCCCACTGATTATAGCTTGATTTTTTGTATGAATTAGAAACTGTTATTTTGAAGGTGAACCTTTAATATATTTCCACAAGTCATGGAAGACATTAGCTTTGTGTAATGTATTAAGTAGTACCAAGGTGACTGGACCGATGATTAATCCTAAAAAGCCAAAAAGCTTAAAGCCGACAAATAGAGCGACGAGTGTTGCTAATGGATCGAGACCGATGTTAGATGAAAGTACTTTCGGCTCCATAATTTGTCTTTGGACAATCACGACGATGTATAAAATGAGAAGGCCAATGGCGAATCCGGTATCGCCAGTGAAAAATACGTATATAACCCACGGAACGAAGACCGCGCCTGTTCCTAAATAGGGTAGTAAATCTACAACTCCTGTAATAATCGCAATAGTAATGGCGTATGGTACGCGTAATATTAAAAGTCCGATCAGTACAATGACGGTTGTCATAGATACGAGTGTAAGTTGTGCTTTCACAAAACCAAACAAAGCTTTTCTTAAATCGACAAAAATAGTTTTTCCGTATCCATGTACACGATTCGGTAGCAAATTTCTTGCTTTCTGAGCAAGACGGTGCCAATCGTAACTAATGAAGAAAGTGGCTAATAAAATGAATACAAGGACAGTTAACGTTGTTGGCAGTGCACTAATGAAATTCGTTAACCCGCTTATAATGGCGGTTAAAAGTTCTTTCATTTGTGTTGTTGCTTCTGTTCCTAAGTTTTGGATGTTTTGTGTAATTGTATAGCGCTGTGGTTCTCCAAGATGATTAAATTTAGAGATTAAATCATCGTAGAGAGGCATAATATGATTAAGTGCAAATTGCTGAGCGAATGTAACGATATCTGGAAACTTTACTGTAACAAGTTGTAGTAAGTATGTTGTGGCAGATATTGCTTCAGTCACAAGATATGTAACAAGTCCGACGATAGCTCCAAATACGAGAATTAAGCTAACGAGTACTGCTAGTGCGCGAGGAAATTGTAGTTTTTGATTAAGGAAATTGACGACAGGATTAATCAAATAAGCAAATGCAAAAGCGATAATAAAAGGATAGATAAGCCCTGACATGTATAGTAATACATAGAACCCAGCTACCGTTGCTACAATGACAAATATGAGTCGCAATATCATATATAGTAAGTTTCGGTTCAAAGATGTATACCTCCCATTCCAATTTGGATTATCCTAATTCGTTCAACTTATAACGAGTGTGCCCCACTGATTAAAGTTTCACTTTATGTTATAGTGGAATGATGGATTTTTCCTGCTTTTTCAGTATGTGAGTGACTGTGAAAGCTTTGTGTTGATGCTTCTACTATATGGTAAAAACTTCATTTTCTCTTCTTTTTATTTTACCTGTTTCTAATTAGAAAAGAAAGAAGAGACGCCCGTTTTTAAAATGTATACATGCTTAAATTTTGATGGTGAAAGTCTCAATTTATCATTTTAAAATACATAAAAAATGAAGTGATTCATGTTGAATAGGCATCGATATATCATGTATAACGATAGGTTTAAAGGTATTTTTGTTTGGAAATGAGTTCATTATTTTCAGAAAGGAAGTGCAAACATGATTAGTCAGTCAACGTTATTTTTATTCATACTACTTATTATAGGACTTATTGCGAAAAACCAATCGCTTACTGTGGCTATTGGTGTGTTATTTTTATTGAAGTTTACGTTTTTAGGAGATAAGGTCTTTCCTTATCTACAAACGAAAGGAATTAACCTAGGTGTAACGGTCATTACAATAGCGGTGCTCGTACCGATTGCGACGGGGGAAATAGGTTTTAAACAACTTGGAGAAGCGGCAAAATCTTATTATGCGTGGATTGCTTTAGCTTCAGGTGTAGCGGTCGCTTTGTTAGCGAAAGGCGGCGTACAATTGTTGACAACGGATCCTCACATTACAACTGCGCTTGTTTTTGGGACAATTATAGCGGTTGCGCTATTTAATGGGGTTGCTGTTGGTCCGTTAATTGGGGCTGGAATTGCCTATGCGGTTATGAGTATTATACAAATGTTTAAATAAGGAATTTTATAGTAATATAAAATTTTTGAATTCTTTCTGTTCACAAAAGTCAGATAATTGTTTATAATAGGATTAGAAACTTTGAAAAGTTACATAACAGCAGAGACTTTACACCAGATAAAATAAAAACAACATAAAACAATTTTATAATGATATTGTTTTATGTTGTTTTTATCATAAAACTCTTCGGAATGTATTTTCCTCACTAACTTGTTGTTTTGAGCGTGAGGATTCGGGGAGACATTCACGCTCATGCTTTCCATGTAAACAATGGACAATAAGAGGGGAACATCGCAACAAATTTGCATGATCGTGCATTTTGCTTGCCTAAAGAGTGAACGGGCGTTCATAATTCATAAGGGGAGCAAATAGATATAAGGAGCAAGGTTGGGAGAATTTTCAGGAAAAGGAGAGAATGTCATGACTGTTATTCGAGGTTTAGAAGGGGTAGTAGCAACAACATCATCTGTGAGCTCTATTATTGATGATACATTAACTTATGTTGGGTATAATATTGATGATTTAGCTGAGAATGCTACGTTTGAAGAAGTAGTGTACTTATTATGGCACCGCAAGCTTCCTAATGAAAAAGAACTAGCGGAATTTAATGAAATTGTATCTGAATACTATAAAGTTCCAGGTGAGATTTTAACATATTTGAAACAAGTAGATTTAAAAATTGCACATCCGATGTCTGTTTTACGAACTGCAATTTCCATGCTATCATTATACGATGAGAGCGCTGAAATTATGGATGAAAAGTCTAATTATTTGAAAGCGGTTAAATTACAGGCTCAAGTGGGAACTTTAGTTGCTGCTTACGCGAGAATCCGTAAAGGTTTAGATATTGTTGAGCCAAGAAAAGATTTATCATTAGCTGCAAACTTCTTGTACATGTTAAATGATCGCGAGCCAAATGAAGTTGAAATTGAAGCTTTTGATAAGGCACTTGTACTTCATGCAGATCATGAGTTAAACGCTTCTACATTTACTGCACGTGTTTGCGTAGCTACACTGTCAGATGTATATTCTGGTATTACAGCAGCAATCGGTGCATTAAAAGGTCCTCTTCACGGTGGGGCAAATGAAAATGTAATGAAGATGTTAACTGAAATTGGCGAAGAAGAAAATGTAGAGTCATATATTCATAATGCTCTTCAAAATAAAGTGAAAATCATGGGCTTTGGCCACCGTGTGTATGAGCAAGGTGATCCACGTGCAAAACACTTACGTGAAATGTCTAAGAGATTATGCGTGCTTTTAGGAGAAGACAAATGGTATAATATGTCTATCAAAATTGAAGACATTGTAACAAAAGAAAAAGGTCTTCCACCAAATGTCGATTTCTATTCAGCTTCTGTATACCATTGTTTAGGAATTGACCATGACTTATTTACACCTATTTTTGCAATTAGCCGTATGTCAGGCTGGTTAGCTCATATTCTAGAACAATATGAAAACAACCGTTTAATCCGTCCGCGTGCTGATTATAATGGACCAACGCATCAAGTGTATGTTCCAATCGCACAAAGATAAGCGAAAAACACTATTTCGATAGTGAAAATACGCTTTCAAAAGTCTGATTTTTTCGGAAAGATGTAATGATTAGAATATTTTAATTTGACTAACGGTTTGAACTGAGGGGTTATTCCCTCAGTTTCATACATATGAAATTTCAAACATGGGGGTTATCACATTGACGACAGGTGAAAAAATTACTGTAACTAATGGTGTTATGAATGTACCAAACAATCCGATTATTCCATTTATTGAAGGAGATGGAATTGGTCCTGATATTTGGGCAGCTGCATCTCGCGTAATAGAAGCAGCAGTTGAAAAAGCTTATGATGGTGAGAAGAAAATCGTTTGGAAAGAAGTGCTTGCAGGGGAAAAAGCATTCAACCAAACAGGCGAGTGGTTACCAGAAGAAACTTTAAATTTAATTCGCGAATATTTAATCGCAATTAAAGGTCCACTTACAACTCCAGTTGGCGGTGGTATTCGTTCTCTAAACGTAGCACTTCGTCAAGAATTAGATCTATATGTATGTCTACGTCCAGTTCGTTATTTTGAAGGTGTTCCTTCACCTGTAAAACGTCCGGAAGATACTGATATGGTTATTTTCCGTGAAAATACAGAAGACATTTATGCTGGAATTGAATATGCACAAGGATCTCCAGAAGCAGAAAAAGTTCTTGCTTTCTTAAAAGAAGCAATGGGTGTTAATAAAATCCGCTTCCCAGAAACATCTGGTATTGGTATTAAACCAATCTCAGAAGAAGGGACAAAGCGTCTTGTTCGTGCTGCAATTCAATATGCAATTAATGAAAAACGCTCTTCTGTTACATTAGTTCATAAAGGAAACATTATGAAATTTACAGAAGGTGCTTTCAAAAACTGGGGTTACGAAGTAGCGGAACAAGAATTCGGCGACAAAGTATTTACTTGGGCTGAATATGATCGCATTGTTGAAAAAGATGGTAAAGATGCAGCAAATAAAGCGATGGCAGACGCTGAAGTGGCTGGAAAAATCATCGTAAAAGATTCTATTGCAGACATCTTCTTACAACAAATTTTAACTCGTCCACGTGAGTTCGATGTTGTTGCAACAATGAACTTAAATGGTGACTATATCTCTGATGCACTTGCTGCACAAGTAGGTGGAATTGGTATTGCACCTGGTGCAAACATTAACTATGTGACTGGACATGCTATCTTTGAAGCTACACACGGTACAGCTCCAAAATATGCAGGTTTAGATAAAGTAAACCCATCTTCAGTTCTTCTTTCAGGTGTATTATTATTAGAACACTTAGGATGGAATGAAGCAGCGAAATTAGTAACAGATTCAGTTGAGAAAACAATTGCATCAAAAGTAGTAACATATGACTTCGCTCGCCTAATGGAAGGCGCAACAGAAGTGAAGTGTTCTGAGTTTGCTAATGAGCTTATTAAAAACATGGATGTAGCGATAATCAAAAACGCATAATTAAAGCGGGGGGTAAATTATGACAATCAAACGCAAGAAGGTTTCAGTCATCGGTGCAGGATTTACAGGAGCAACAACGGCATTCTTATTAGCACAAAAAGAACTTGCAGATGTTGTATTAGTGGACATTCCACAACTGGAAAATCCAACAAAAGGGAAAGCGTTAGATATGTTAGAAGCGAGCCCAGTACAAGGTTTTGATGCTAACATTATTGGAACATCTGATTACGCAGATACTGCTGATTCTGACGTTGTCGTTATTACAGCAGGTATTGCACGTAAGCCTGGTATGAGCCGTGATGACTTAGTAGCAACGAACTCTAAAATTATGAAAAGTATTACGCGCGACATTGCAAAACATTCACCAAATGCAATTATTGTTGTGTTAACAAATCCAGTTGATGCAATGACATATTCTGTATTTAAAGAAGCAGGATTCCCGAAAGAGCGTGTAATCGGCCAATCGGGCGTATTAGATACAGCTCGTTTCCGTACATTCATCGCACAAGAATTAAATCTTTCTGTAAAAGACATTACAGGATTTGTTCTTGGTGGACACGGTGACGACATGGTACCTCTTGTACGTTATTCTTATGCAGGCGGTATTCCGTTAGAAACGTTAATTCCGAAAGAGCGTTTAGAAGCAATCGTAGAACGTACACGTAAAGGTGGCGGTGAGATTGTAGGCTTATTAGGAAACGGTAGTGCATATTACGCACCAGCAGCTTCTTTAGTTGAAATGACAGAAGCAATCTTAAAAGATCAACGCCGTGTATTACCAGCTATTGCGTACCTTGAAGGTGAGTATGGTTATAGTGACCTTTACTTAGGGGTACCAGTAATTCTAGGTGGTAACGGAATTGAAAAAATTATTGAATTAGAACTTCTTGCAGATGAAAAAGAAGCGTTAGATCGCTCTGTAGAATCTGTACGTAACGTAATGAAAGTTCTTGTTTAATAATTGAATAGTAGTGAAAAAGATTCGGGATTCCGAATCTTTTTCTACTATTTACCGAATTGTTTTTTTGAAATAATATGAAAACGCTATCATTTGTAATATCCTATAATGAAACTATAGATTTATACTATATATTGCCCTCATCATAGTAAAGTTCGGATAAGGTATCGCTTTTAGTAGGATAATAAGGTGAAAAAATCGGAGGGGGTTGTAACATGTTAAAGAAAAAAGTTCAAATTGGTCGTAAAATGGATGAAATTACAGTAGGAGAGAAATTATCTATCACTGAAAAAATTGAGGATAAAGATTTGTTATTGTACTTAGGGTTAACGAATGATGCCAATCCATTATATATTCAGCATGATTACGCATCCCAAACTCCGTATGAAAAGCCGATTGTACCAAGCATTATGCTAACGGGAATGATTACAACGGCGGTTACGAAATATTTACCGGGTCCAGGAAGTCATATTACGAGAAAGGACCTTACGTTCGTGAAGCATGTTCACCATTATGAAACGTTACAAATCCACTTTGAAGTTGTGGCTGTTTCTGAGGAGGAACATACAATTGATATGCTTGTATCTGCTCATGATGAAAAAGGAGAAACTGTTGTAAAAGGTTCATTAACAGTCACGCCGCCTTTTAAATCTGTTTCCATTATGGAAAAAGCATTAGATAATTTTTAAAAGATGAAAATATGAATAGCGCTAGCATACCTTGGATAAGGATGCTAGCGCTATTTTTAGTTGAAAAATCCTTCTTTGAACCCTTCAGCAAATTCTGAGCACCCCGTTTTAATCGTATCCCAGCTCGGTACGTTAAAAGTAAGGAAGCATGTTACTACTAAAGTTAAAATAGGTAGTAATAGTCGCATAATAGACCTCGGTATCTATTTTATTTGTATATTTAAATTAATAATATAATCATCGGTAATTGAAGTCAATGAAAGGAGTGGTTTTTTTAGGTGAGGTGGAAAAAAGAAGATGTTATCTTTGAAACAATAAGAGAAGCTGAAGTGTGGGCAGACGGGGTCGCAAATGAAATGTACGGAAGAGTATTGGATGGATATGCAACGCGAGATTATAAAGTCGCGTATGCTCTTTCGTTTTTCCTAGCACAAAATCAAGATTTTATAGTTCATACGGAAGTGAGCTTTAAAGAAGAGAGAGTAATCTATAAAGTTTGGCAAAATCCTGTGTAGTTGCAGGTGAATCGTAATTACTTCTATTTTCTCAATTCTACACAAACGATCTCCATGAATAGACAATTATATTGAGAGGGACCTTGTTTTCTAGTATGATGAGAATAACGGGGAAAATACTAGGATGAAGAAGGTTTCAAGTCTATAACTTGGAGGAAAAGAATGAACAATCGTATTTTAGTAGTTGATGATGAGGAATTTATCTTAACTTTAATCGAATTTAATTTACAACAAGCTGGGTTTGAAGTTATAACAGCGATGGATGGAGAAATGGCGCTTCAAAAAGCGACAACAGAACGCCCAGATTTAATTATATTAGATTTAATGCTTCCGAAAATGGATGGTATGGAAGTGTGTAAAGAATTACGATTGCAGCGCGTTATGACGCCGATTTTAATGTTAACGGCAAAAGATGATGAGTTTGATAAGGTGCTAGGCCTTGAACTTGGGGCAGATGATTATATGACGAAGCCATTTAGTCCAAGGGAAGTTGTTGCTCGTGTGAAGGCGATTTTGCGCCGCACGAAATTACAACAAGAAGAACAAGTTGCAGAAGCGCCAGATGAAGATAGCATCACAATTGCAGAACTTAAAATTTTACCGGAGTTTTATGAGGCTTATTTCCAAGGAAGAAAGCTTGAATTAACACCAAAAGAATTTGAACTACTTGTGTATCTTGCGAAAAATAAAAGTCGCGTGTTGACTCGTGATCAATTATTAAGTGCTGTATGGAATTATGATTTTGCTGGTGATACGCGAATTGTTGATGTTCATATTAGCCATTTGCGCGATAAAATTGAACAAAATACGAAAAAACCGACGTACATTAAAACGATACGTGGTTTAGGATATAAATTAGAGGAGCCAAAAGGGAATGAATAAATTTCGTTCCAGGCTTCTTTTTACATTTGTTTCTCTTATTGTATTTATTTTAGTTGGACTAGGTTTATTGCTAGAAACTGTGTTTGAAAACTACTATATAGATCATGCTAAAGAGAGAATGGTAAAAGAGACAGAGTATGTTGCGGCGTTAGCAGAAGAGCAAGGTTTTGATAATGTCTTAAAAAATCCATACGTATTTGAAAAGTTAGAAGAAAAAATACCAGCTTCTATCGTATTTGTGGATGAAAAAAAGAAAGTTCAATATAGAAAAGGACAAGAATTGGCATTTAGTCCAGAAACGATTAAAGAACTTTCTTCGGAAGTGGCAAAACAACGAAGTAAAGTGATTACGAAAGAGACAGATCGAAAGAATGAATTTTATCATGCGGTGTTCGTTCAAGATGTAGAAGGAAAACAAGGATACGTTTTGGTGAAAAGTACAATCGATCCTTTAAGAGACGTACATCAAAAAACGTGGGGATTATTAATTATCGGATTTGTTATTGCTTGTCTCGTAGTTGTATTTTTAGGTATGAAAATTACAGGGCAATATATTAGGCCGATTGAATCGGTTACAAAAGTTGCAATTGAATTGGCAAAGGGTAATTATAAAGCACGTGCATACGAAAGTCATTCGGATGAAACAGGAATGCTGAGTAAAGCAATTAATATTTTAGCTCGTAACTTACAAGAGATGACACTTGAACAAGAAATGCAGCAAGATCGTCTGCATACGTTAATTGAAAATATGGGAAGCGGAATGATTTTAATTGATAGCCGCGGGTATATAAACCTTGTAAACCGCTCTTATAAGGAAACTTTCCACGTAACAGATGAAGAATATTTAGATCGCTTATATTATGAATCGTTTCATCATACAGAAATTATTGAGCTTGTAGAAGAAATCTTTATGACAGAAGTGAAAGTGCGTAAACAAATGTTATTGCCACTTGGAATTGAGCGGAAGCATTTCGAAGTATATGGAGCGCCGATTATCGGGACAAACCATGAATGGAAAGGGATTGTTCTCGTATTCCATGACATAACAGAGTTAAAGAAATTAGAACAAATGAGAAAAGACTTTTTAGCGAATGTTTCTCATGAATTAAAGACACCGATTACTTCTATTAAAGGTTTTTCAGAAACACTCTTAGACGGAGCGATGGATAATAAAAAATTCTGCGAACATTTCTTGCGCATTATTTTAAAAGAAAGTGAGCGCATGCAAGGATTAATTGAAGATTTATTAGATTTGTCGAAGATCGAACAACAAGGATTTAAATTAAATATGGGAACCGTTGACATGAAGGGGCTGCTTGAAGATATTCATATGGTGCTTGATAATAAAGCAGGAGAAAAAGAAATCTCTTTACAAGTGAATGTATTAAAACGTGCTTCTGTTATTGGAGATCCAAGTCGTTTGAAACAAATCTTTATTAATTTAATAAATAACGCGATCGTATATACACCGGCTGGAGGCGTTGTTTCAGTAGAGTTAGCGGAAGATAAGTATAATGCTTATATAAAAGTATCGGATACTGGAATTGGTATTAGTAAAGAGGAAATTCCGCGTATTTTTGAACGCTTTTACCGAGTGGATAAAGCGAGAAGTAGAAATACTGGTGGTACAGGCCTCGGATTATCAATTGTAAAGCATTTAGTAGAGGCGCATCACGGTACAATTACAGTGGATAGTGAAGTTGGGGAAGGGACAACATTTACAGTTGTTTTACCAAAATCAGCAACTGAAAAATAGGATGAAGGATGTTTACAATATATTAACAATGGCTTAATTAAATATTAATAAAGCTCTGTTAATATAATACATGAAAACCCCTTCATCCAAGGAGTAATTTTGGACGAGAATAGTTAAGCTGTTCTCGTCACTTCCCTTTATGCCAATATAAGTCTGTTTTATATATGAAAGAAAATAACCGTTATTTTTCTTCTCTCTATTAGTCATGTTAATATAGAGAGAGGAAAGGAACGGTTTTTTTCTGTGAAAAAAATCATTTCAAATTTGTATGGGGAGGTTTCAATTTTGGAAAAAAAGGTCGTATTAGTAGATGGTAATAATATCGCGTATCGTGCTTTCTTTGCACTACCGCTTTTAAATAACGACAAAGGTATACATACGAACGCAATTTACGGTTTTACAATGATGTTAATGAGAATATTAGAGGAAGAAAAGCCAACTCATATGTTAGTGGCGTTTGATGCAGGCAAAACAACCTTCCGTCATAAAACGTATAGTGAGTATAAAGGAGGACGTCAAAAGACTCCACCTGAATTATCAGAGCAGTTCCCGTTTATTCGTGAGATGCTGGATGCGTTCAATGTACCGCGTTATGAATTAGAAAATTATGAAGCGGATGATATTATGGGAACGCTAGCAAAAGAAGCGAGTGAACAAGGAGCAAGTGTAAAAGTTATTTCAGGAGATAAAGATTTACTTCAACTTGTTTCTGATAACACGCTTGTATGTATTCCGCGAAAAGGGATTACGGAAGTAGATGAATATACGAAAGAATCTTTATTTGAAAAATATAGCTTATCACCAAAGCAAATTATCGATATGAAAGGTTTAATGGGAGATCAATCAGATAATATTCCGGGTGTACCAGGAGTTGGTGAAAAAACGGCGATTAAATTGTTAACACAGTTTGGAACGGTTGAAGAAGTGTATGAAAATCTAGATCAAGTAAGCGGGAAGAAATTAAAAGAAAAACTGGAAGAAAATAAAGAACAAGCTCTTATGAGTAAAGATCTAGCGACTATTATTACAGATGCGCCGATTACAGTTCATGTGGATGATATGGCGTATAAAGGATATGAAGCAAGTGATGTGATTCCAATGTTCGAGAGTTTAGGATTTACATCTCTTTTAAATAAATTAGGCGTTACGCCAGAAGAAACAGCTCCAGCTGAATTAGATGATATTACATTTGATATTGTGGAAGAAGTTACAGAAGAAATGCTTCAGCAAGATAGTGCACTTATTGTTGAAGTGCAAGAAGATAATTATCATAAGGCGGACATTCAAGGCTTTGGTATTCAAAATGAAAATGGTTGCTACTTTATTCAGAAGGATATTGCTCTTGCATCGGATGCATTTAAAGCATGGCTTGCAAATGGAGAAATGAGAAAGCATACATTTGATGCGAAGCGAGCAATCGTTGCACTGAAATGGAATGGGATAGATATGCAAGGGATTGACTTTGATCTATTAATCGCTGCTTATTTACTTGACCCGGCTGATACAGATAAAGATTTCCGTACTGTAGCGAAAATGAAAGAAACGCATGCTGTGAAATCAGATGAAGAAGTTTACGGAAAAGGTGCGAAGCGTGCTGTTCCAGAGTTAGAAGTAGTAGCGGAGCATGTGGCTCGTAAAGTGCATGTATTATATGATGTAAAGCAAACATTCGTTGAAGAGTTAAAGAAGAATGAGCAATATGAACTGTTTACAGAGTTAGAATTGCCACTTGCGCGTGTATTAGCTGATATGGAAGTAAAAGGTGTAAAAGTTGATACGGAGCGTCTTCGTAATATGGGAGAAGAACTCGCAGGTAGATTAAAGGAAATGGAACAGGAAATTTATAAGCTTGCGGGAACAGAATTTAATATTAATTCACCGAAGCAGCTTGGTGTAATTCTGTTTGAGAACTTAAACTTACCGGTTATTAAAAAGACGAAAACAGGTTATTCTACGTCAGCTGATGTATTAGACAAGCTTATGGATCGCCATGAAATTATTCCAAACATTTTACATTATCGTCAATTAGGGAAGCTAAATTCAACTTATATTGAAGGTTTACTGAAAGTTGTACATGAAGATTCATCTAAAATTCATACTCGCTTTAATCAAGTGTTAACGCAAACAGGTCGATTAAGTTCAACGGATCCGAACTTGCAAAATATCCCGATTCGATTAGAAGAAGGAAGAAAGATTCGTCAGGCATTTGTTCCATCAGAAGAAGGTTGGATTATGTATGCGGCTGATTATTCACAAATCGAATTGCGTGTATTAGCTCATATTGCAAATGATAAAGGGCTAGTTGAAGCATTCCAGCATGACATGGATATTCATACGAAAACAGCTATGGATGTATTTGGCGTTGAAAAAGATGAAGTAACTTCAAATATGAGAAGACAAGCGAAAGCTGTTAACTTCGGAATTGTGTATGGTATTAGTGATTATGGTCTTTCACAAAACTTAGGAATTACAAGAAAAGCAGCAGCGGAATTTATTGAAAAGTATTTAGAAAGTTTCCCTGGTGTACAAGAATACATGGAGGACATCGTAAAAGATGCGAAACAAAAAGGATATGTGGCTACATTATTAAATCGTCGTCGTTATATTCCAGAAATTACGAGTCGTAATTTCAATTTACGTAGCTTTGCTGAGCGTACAGCGATGAATACACCAATTCAAGGTACTGCAGCAGATATTATTAAAAAAGCTATGATTATTATGGCGGATCGTTTAGAAGAAGAAGGATTACAAGCACGTCTTCTTCTGCAAGTACACGATGAATTGATATTTGAAGCGCCAAAAGAAGAAATTGAAAAATTAGAGAAGCTTGTACCTGAAGTAATGGAGCATGCAATTGAACTCGCAGTTCCGCTGAAAGTTGATTATTCTTACGGTCCAACTTGGTACGACGCAAAATAAGGAAGTGATGAAATGCCTGAATTACCAGAGGTTGAAAACGTCAGACGGACACTTGAAAATCTTGTAACAGGAAAAACGATTGAAGATGTTATTGTTACTTATCCAAAAATAGTGAAACGACCAGATGATGCAGAAATCTTTAAAGAAATGCTAAAAGGCGAGAAGATTGAAAATATAAAGCGAAGAGGAAAGTTTTTGCTTCTATATGTAACAAATTATGTTATTGTTTCACATTTGCGTATGGAAGGTAAGTTTTTACTACATCAAGAGGATGAGCCGATTGATAAACATACGCACGTCCGTTTCTTATTTACAGATGGAACTGAATTACATTATAAAGATGTGAGAAAGTTTGGTACGATGCATCTCTTTAAGAAAGGTGAAGAGATGAACCAAATGCCTCTTGCTGACTTAGGTCCGGAGCCGTTTGATGCTGAATTGACACCACGGTATTTACAAGAAAGATTGCAAAAGACAAATCGTAAAATAAAAGTTGTGCTATTGGACCAGCGTCTTTTAGTAGGGCTTGGAAATATATATGTAGATGAAGTTTTATTCCGTTCTCAAATTCATCCGGAACGAGAAGCTTCGTCTTTGACAATAGAAGAAATTGAGCGAATTTATGAGGCTACCGTTACAACGCTAGGCGAAGCAGTGAAGCGTGGCGGAAGTACAATTCGAACGTATATCAACTCACAAGGGCAAATTGGTTCGTTCCAAGAACTCCTAAATGTATACGGAAAAAAAGGAGAACCGTGTGTAACTTGCGGTACGATATTAGAAAAAACAGTTGTTGGCGGAAGAGGAACGCATTACTGCCCAATTTGTCAGCCAAGAATATAGAAAAGAGATAACATCGGATAGGCATTTGTCATATACATACAGCAGAGCTATGTATAAGGGAGGAGCTTACCGATGTACCTTTATTTATCTCTTATTTTATTAGCTTTTACATTAAGCTTAGATAGCTGTAGTGTAGGGCTAACATATGGTTTAAGAAGCGTAAGAATTCCACTAAGATCAATTATAATTATCGGAATGTGTTCAGCGGCTGTTATGCTTGTTTCAATGGGAATTGGACATATGATCGCGAAAGTATTTTCACCTGTTATCGCAACGCGTATCGGTGGGCTTGTTCTTATTGGAATAGGGATTTGGGTATTGTATCAATTTTTTCGAAGTGAGAAAAAAGAAGAACCGAAGCAAGAGGAGAAGGTCTGGAAATTAGAGATTGCCTCGCTAGGGCTAGTGATTCAAATTTTACGGAAACCGACTGTAGCAGATTTTGATAAATCAGGCACCATTTCTGCAGGAGAGGCATTGCTTCTTGGTATCGCTCTTTCTGTAGACTCATTTGGTGCCGGAATTGGTGCATCTTTATTAGGGTATGCACCTGCTATGATGGCGATATTAGTTGCAATTATGAGTTCTTTGTTTTTATTTATTGGAATGAAACTTGGAACGGTTTTATCGAATATGAAGTGGTTACAAAAATTTACATTCCTGCCTGGGGTATTACTCATTATAATTGGAATTTGGAAAATGTAAGTATGGGCGTGGAACATTGGTTTCGCGCCTTTTATTATGAGGAGGATTATTATGACAGTAGTAATTGGATTAACGGGAGGCATTGCAAGCGGAAAAAGTACGGTATCAGAAATGTTTCGTGAGCTAAGTATACCAGTTATTGATGCAGATGTTATTGCAAGAGAAGTTGTAGAACAAGGAAAACCAGCATATAACAAAATAGTAGAAGTGTTTGGAGCGGAAGTGTTACAACAAGATGGGGAACTAGATCGTCCAAGATTGGGAAGCATCGTTTTCTATAATGAAGAAAAACGATTGCAGTTAAATAAAATTGTGCATCCTGCAGTGCGTGAGGAAATGAATAGGCAAAAGGAAATGTACATAAAAGAAGGTGTGCAAGCGGTTGTGTTAGATATTCCTCTCTTATTTGAAAGCAAATTAACAAGTCTCGTTGACCGCATTTTAGTTGTAGCGGTTAAGCCGCATACGCAATTAGAACGTTTAATGAAACGAAATAACTTTTCAGAAGAAGAAGCAACAGCTCGTATTCAATCTCAAATGCCGTTAGAAGAAAAAGTGAAAAATGCAGATGAAGTGATAAATAATGATGGCACAATTATGGGAACGAAAACACAATTGCAGGTAATTTTAAAGAAGTGGAACATTATTGACTAAAAAATTGTGAAATTAATGAAAATGCTTAGTGACATATCTCCTTTTTGTGTTATACTATTATTGGGATTGGAGATAAATAGTATAACGCATTCAAGGGGGATAACATATTATGACTCGTGTGGCAATTAATGGATTTGGACGTATTGGGAGAATGGTATTTCGTCAAGCAATAAAAGAAAGCGCATTCGAAATTGTAGCAATCAATGCAAGCTATCCATCTGAAACGTTAGCACACTTAATTAAATATGATACAGTTCATGGCAAGTTTGACGGAACAGTAGAAGCATTTGAAGATCACTTATTAGTTGATGGAAAAATGATTCGCCTTTTAAACAACCGCGATCCAAAGGAATTGCCTTGGACAGATTTAGGTGTTGAAGTTGTAATTGAAGCAACTGGTAAATTTAATTCAAAAGAAAAAGCAATTCTTCACGTTGAAGCTGGAGCGAAAAAAGTTATTTTAACAGCGCCTGGTAAAAATGAAGATGTAACAATTGTAGTTGGTGTGAACGAAGACCAATTAGATATTACAAAACATACTGTTATTTCAAATGCATCTTGTACAACAAACTGTTTAGCGCCTGTTGTGAAGGTGTTAGATGAGCAGTTTGGAATTGAAAACGGTTTAATGACGACAGTTCACGCTTATACAAATGACCAAAAAAATATTGATAACCCACATAAAGATTTAAGAAGAGCACGTGCTTGCGGACAATCAATCATTCCGACAACGACAGGTGCTGCGAAAGCGCTAGCAAAAGTTCTTCCGCACTTAAACGGAAAACTTCATGGTATGGCACTTCGTGTACCAACACCAAACGTGTCTCTTGTTGACTTAGTAGTAGATGTAAAACGCGATGTGACAGTTGAAGCTATTAATGATGCATTCAAAACTGTTGCAAACGGTGCGTTAAAAGGTATTGTAGAATTCAGCGAAGAGCCTTTAGTATCTATCGACTTTAATACAAATACACATTCAGCTATTATCGATGGTTTATCTACAATGGTAATGGGTGATCGTAAAGTGAAAGTACTTGCTTGGTATGATAACGAGTGGGGCTACTCTCGTCGTGTTGTAGATCTTGTAACGTTAGTTGTTGAAGAGTTAGCGAAACAAGAAAATGTGCAACACATTTAAGTGAATAAGGGAGGAGAGGGCAAGGCAATATTTGCCCTCTTTTTTTATTTTTTTCTGAAAAGGAAAAAAATTATATAAGTATATTTTAAAAAGTGGACATACCACGAAACGTTGTGATTACTGCATTTGTGAATCGTTTATTTTTTTTAGGGAAAAGTAAAGAGGAAAATATGACAGAAAATCGAAAAAACTGTTGTTGCAAAATGAAAATAAACAAAGTATACTAACACTCGTAAACTTAAGAGCTGAGGTACGTAGTCACTACTTAAAGGGTTAGGACCTCTCTGGACTAACTTTCCCCCGTGGTAGTGGAGCAAGCCAAATTGCAAATTAGTTTTCAATTCGAACAGTTAGAATAAATTTACAAGGGGGAACTGTAGAATGGATACTATGGATACGATGGGTCGTCACGTGATCGCTGAACTTTGGGATTGCGATTTCGACAAGCTTAATGACATGCCGTATATTGAACAATTATTTGTGGATGCAGCACTAAGAGCTGGTGCTGAAGTGCGTGAGGTTGCTTTCCATAAATTTGCACCACAAGGTGTAAGTGGAGTAGTAATTATCTCAGAATCACATTTAACAATTCATAGCTTTCCGGAGCACGGTTACGCAAGTATTGATGTTTATACTTGTGGGGATCGTATTGATCCAAATGTTGCTGCAGAATATATTGCAGAAGGTTTAAACGCGAAAACGCGTGAGAGCATCGAGCTTCCTCGAGGCACTGGTAGCTTCGAAATTAAGCAGAGAGAAACAAAAGCTCTTTAAAAAAGAACATAATTGATTTAAAATGTAAAGAGGTGTATAATGCACCTCTTTTTTAGTTTATAAAAAAGGAAAAATATAACGTACTCGTTAGTTGAATACATTGGACTCTTGCAAATGAGGTAGTGCCCTATATACCATCTTATTTTTAAGTATGAGATGATAAAGTGATGCGCTGAAACTTAAAGTGGTAAGAGAGTTAGAATGAGTTATATAATATTGTATATATATTTTAGGTGAATTGAGTAGAGAAAAATAAAGAGTATAGTGTAAAGGAGTGAATGAATTGCGTTGTCCATCCTGTTCTCATAATGGTACAAGAGTGTTAGATTCGCGTCCGGTAGACGAGGGGCGCTCTATTCGAAGAAGAAGAGAGTGTGAAAGTTGTTTAAGTCGCTTTACGACCTTTGAAAGGGTAGAAGAGTCACCTCTTATCGTTGTTAAAAAAGAAGGCACACGAGAAGAGTTTAATAAAGAAAAGATTTTACGCGGTTTAATTAAAGCGTGTGAAAAAAGACCAGTATCTTTAAGACAATTAGAAGAAGTAACACAAAGCGTGGAACGTGAACTGCGTAATTTAGGTATATCAGAAGTGAAAAGTGATATGATTGGTGAAATTGTTATGGAAGAACTTCGCGATATTGATGATGTTGCTTATGTACGTTTTGCTTCTGTATATCGTCAATTTAAAGATTTAAATGTATTTATTGAAGAATTAAAAGATATACTGCAAAAAGAAAGAGAGTAGAAGTTGTATTTTATTCTCTTTACATACCGTAAGTAATAGGATAAGAGAGCTAGAAGCGCAAGCTAATAGCTCTTTTTCACTAAGAATTTATATAATGAAGATAGAAGGAATGAAGTAGAGGATAGATTGGATGAGAGAAAGGAAAAGCAAGAATGGAAAAACAGTCATGGATGGAGCTATTGCCGATTGATCGTTATAAAGTAAGTGCGAAAGGGCTACTGCATAATTACGACCGAAAAGTATTAACGATGTTGTATCAGCCGTTAATAGGTAGTAGAGCTTTTAGCTTATACATGACACTATGGGGGGAGCTAGAGCAAGATCGTGTATTTGGAAAAGAAAATACACATCATTCCCTTATGGTGACTATGCAAATGCAACTTCCTGAAATATATGAGGAACGAGTAAAGTTAGAGGCAATTGGGCTTTTGAAGGTATATATTAAGAAAGAAAAAGATATTCGAATGTTCATATATGAGTTGCAACCACCTTTATCTCCGAAGCAGTTTTTTGATGATATTGTTTTAAGTATCTTTTTATACAATCGATTGAGTCGGACAAAATATAATCAAGTAAAGCAATATTTCTTAGAAGAAGAATTTGATTTTGCTTCTTATGAAAATGTTACGCGCTCTTTCAATGATGTGTTTGGTTCGTTTAATCCAGGACAGCTTGAGCATGCGCAAGAAGACCTTCGTATTCCAAAAACGACAACTATGCCAAGTAACGAGAAGGGAGACGCTCCGAAAGTTTGGAATGATTTCTTTGATTTCTCTTTATTTGTAGATGGATTGTCCGCTCTTGTTCCTAAAAAGGCGATTACAGATCAAGTAAGAGACTGCGTTATAACACTTGCTTACGTGTATGGTGTAGATGTGTTATCGATGCAAAATATCGTTCTTGGTGCGGTGACAGAGATGCAAACAATTGATATGGAAAGGCTTAGAAAAGGAGCGCGCGATTGGTATCAATTTGAAAATGGTCAAGCATTACCGGTACTAAGTGAAAGAGTACAGCCTCATGCTGCACGTACGATGAAAGAGAAAGAGCCTTCATCACAAGAGGAGATGTTAATAAAGCAGCTAGAGGAAATCTCGCCAAAACAACTATTGAAAGAGATTTCTGGTGGTGCAGAGGCAACGAAAGCGGACTTGCAAATCGTTGAAGATGTCATGATTAATCAAAAATTGACACCAGGAGTTGTGAATGTACTTATTTATTACGTTATGCTACGCTCAGATATGAAACTTGCGAAAACGTATGTCGAGAAGATTGCTGGGCATTGGGCACGTAAAAAGGTCGGTACAGTAGCGGACGCGATGGCGTTAGCGAAAGAAGAGAACCGTCAATATCAAGAGTGGGCTGAGACGAAGAAAAAAGGCCGTACGGCGAAGAAAACGGTACGAAAAGAAATGGTGCCAGATTGGCTTAAGGAAGAAGAGCCGAAAGAACAAGAGAAAGAAACGGCGAAGAAAGATGTAAGTGTAGAAAAAGATGCAAGTACGCTAGAAGATGAACGAAAACGATTAGAAGAAGTGTTAAAAAAATATAAGCGTGATTAATAGAAGAGAATGAACGCTCTTTGAGGTGAGAAAATGGAGCATATTCAAAATTCATTTACAAAATTAATGGAAAATGAAAACTTTAAAAATAGATATGAAGTATTAAAGGCAGAAGTAATGGCGCATCCGCGTGTGAAAGAATTTATAGACGAACATAAAGGTGAAGTAACGACTTCTATGATTGAGCGCAGTCTTGTGAAGTTATATGAATATATTGGACAAAGTGTAGGTTGCGTAGATTGCCCGGATTTAGGTGCATGTAAAAATATGCTGCAAGGGTATGAGCCAAAGCTTGTTATTCAAGGGAAAATGATTGATATTCAATACGATCGCTGCGTTAGAAAAGTAGCATATGACGAAAGAAAGAAATATGAAAAACTCGTTCAAAGTGTATATATGCCAACGGATATTTTACAGGCAACTATGGAAAACTTAGACCCTTCTGATTTAAATGCACGTATCGATGCAATTGGCGCAGCGAATGAATTTTTAAGTACATATGAACCAGGTAAAAAAGCACAAGGTTTATATTTGTACGGTAAATTTGGTGTAGGAAAAACGTACCTTTTAGGAGCAATTGCGAACGAGCTTGCTCGAAAGAAAATAAGTTCGATGCTCGTATACTTCCCGGAATTTTTACGTGAAATTAAAAGTTCGATTCAAGATAATTCGATTGGCGAAAAGATTGATGCGGTGAAACGCGTACAAGTTTTAATGTTAGATGATATCGGGGCAGAAGCGATGTCGAGCTTTGTGCGTGACGATGTGCTTGGTGCAATCTTGCAATTCCGTATGTTAGAAAACTTACCGACGTTCTTTACGTCTAATTTTGATTTTAAACAATTGGAACATCATTTAACGTATACACAACGTGGTGAGGCTGAAGAAATGAAGGCAGCACGTATTATGGAACGAATTAAATATTTAGCCAAACCAATTCCAATTGGTGGGAAAAACCGTCGTCATAAGTAAAAGAGCAAGCTGAG
>NZ_JALNUG010000059.1:0-529 GCF_026540675.1 Bacillus sp. GC_Bacil_1 | reverse complement strand
CAAAGTTTATTGAATTACTTCAAAATTTAAACCAGAATTTAATATTTGTCAACTGACTTTCAATTCCATTCATAAAAAAATCTTTTATAGAAAATGAAATTATATTTTATTATAAATTTAAAATTCCCCTTAAAAAACATAGAATTCAAATAGATTTAATTCGAAGAAACGTAATAAAACATATGAAACTTATTGTTTTTAATCAAATTCCAACTTTATAACAAAAGATGAATAATTAGTCATTCTGTATATCAAAAGAACATTCACAAAAAAATCTTCTTTTATGATTAAAATCTTCTTTACTGTTTATCAAATTTATATGGTTAAACTACTTAATCAAACGATACACTACAAGTCAAAAATATGTACTTATACAGAATGATTACAGACATTTTTTCATATCATTTCTCAAAGAACTATAAAGCAATAAAACAAATAAAATTAGCAATATGGTTGCTTGACAAGCAAAAAAAATATATTTATGCTTGCTACACGAAACAAACACATAAAATTTATATTGCTTAACCTG
>NZ_JALNUG010000058.1:0-543 GCF_026540675.1 Bacillus sp. GC_Bacil_1 | reverse complement strand
AAAAAACTTGTTGACTTTAGAAGTTAAATGAGTTACAATAATTCTTGTCTTAAATGAATACAGTCTGGTAATGATGGCAGAGAGGTCACACCCGTTCCCATACCGAACACGGAAGTTAAGCTCTCTAGCGCCGATGGTAGTTGGGACCTTGTCCCTGTGAGAGTAGGACGTTGCCAGGCAAACGGAGGATTAGCTCAGCTGGGAGAGCACCTGCCTTACAAGCAGGGGGTCGGCGGTTCGATCCCGTCATCCTCCACCATTTAGCCGACTTAGCTCAATTGGTAGAGCAACTGACTTGTAATCAGTAGGTTGGGGGTTCAAGTCCTCTAGTCGGCACCAGTTTTAATTTTGAGAGCCATTAGCTCAGTTGGTAGAGCATCTGACTTTTAATCAGAGGGTCGAAGGTTCGAATCCTTCATGGCTCACCATTTTAATGAAATATGCGGGTGTGGCGGAATTGGCAGACGCACTAGACTTAGGATCTAGCGCCTTTGGCGTGGGGGTTCGACTCCCTTCACCCGCACTTTTAATAAAATATCTCAA
>NZ_JALNUG010000057.1:0-559 GCF_026540675.1 Bacillus sp. GC_Bacil_1 | reverse complement strand
CCGTAAAGTTGAATTTGCATCGTTTAGGTCTTTAAATGAAGCATCTCCAGCTGGTAGTTTTAGAGAGTTAGAGATTAATTGAGCAAATTCGGCTCTTGTTATCGCTCTATTTGGTGCGAAAACTCCGTTTCCTTCCCCTATCATAATACCCCTTCTATTTAACTCTCGAATAGCTTCTTCATACCAACCTCCTGTAATGTCATCTTTTGGTTGATAAAGATTATTATAATACCCCTCAACGCTATTTACGAATACATCCCATTGCCCATTATTAATCATGTTAGCAGGGCAGATTTTACCGCTCCATTTTTGATGTTTTACAATGTTATTTAACGGTACACCAGTTTCTTTCATTAAATACGCTACAAGTTTCTTAGCGTTATCTACCGCTTTACTGTAGTTTCCGTCACTGTTAACTGCAATTTCAATTGCAATGGATTCTCTATTACCTGGACCATCACCGTCTCCTGCGTGCCATCCGTTCTCGTTTAATGGTAGATGTTGATAAATCTCTTTATCGTCTACTGTAAAATGCCACGATGCAGCTCGGTCTGTGTTC
>NZ_JALNUG010000056.1:0-559 GCF_026540675.1 Bacillus sp. GC_Bacil_1 | reverse complement strand
TCGTAAAGTTGAATTTGCATCGTTTAGGTCTTTAAATGAAGCATCTCCAGCTGGCAGTTTTAGAGAGTTAGAGATTAATTGAGCAAATTCGGCTCTTGTTATCGCTCTATTGGGTGCGAAAACTCCGTTTCCTTCCCCTATCATAATACCCCTTCTATTTAACTCTCGAATAGCATCTTCATACCAACCTCCTGTAATGTCATCTTTTGGTTGATAAAGATTATTATAATACCCCTCAACGCTATTTACGAATACATCCCATTGCCCATTATTAATCATGTTAGCAGGACAGATTTTACCGCTCCATTTTTGGTGTTTTACAATGTTATTTAACGGTACACCAGTTTCTTTCATTAAATAAGCTACAAGTTTTTTGGCGTTATCTACCGCTTTACTGTAGTTTCCGTCACTGTTAACTGCGATTTCAATTGCAATAGATTCTCTATTACCTGGACCATCACCGTCTCCTGCGTGCCATCCGTTCTCGTTTAATGGTAGGTGTTGATAAATCTCCTTATCGTCTACTGTAAAATGCCAAGATGCAGCTCGGTCTGTACTG
>NZ_JALNUG010000055.1:0-562 GCF_026540675.1 Bacillus sp. GC_Bacil_1 | reverse complement strand
CTAGTATATATGGTATATATATATATGTATATATATTGATTTAAAGAGATGGAAAACCAATCTAGATTCCTTAAATTCTTAAAAAAACAATTAATAAGGAGGAGGACATACAATGAATTCGCAACTTTTTCCTATAGAATCTATTGTAATTTTAAAAGAAGGTACAAAGAAACTTATGATTTTTGGGCGAAAACAAAAAGTAGCAACAGATGAGGTAAGAAAATTCGATTATATGGGATGTCCTTATCCAGAAGGCTATATTAATCCAGATTTCACTTATTTATTTAATCATGATGATATTCAAGAAGTTGTTTCAACTGGATATGAAGATCAGGAAGAGCGTACTTTCCAAAAAAATGTATTATCTAAAATAAAATAAGAAATAATGTAAAAAACTGTTTAAACAAGCAGTTTTTTTTACATTATTTCTTATTAGTGATGCAGCAAACGGATCTTTTATTGGAGTGGAATAAGCTTGGATGTTTTTATAGAAATTAATATAGAAACTGATGGAATCAAATTTAACAAAGGTGATTGGAATCATGATGGTAAACAGGATTCG
>NZ_JALNUG010000054.1:0-578 GCF_026540675.1 Bacillus sp. GC_Bacil_1 | reverse complement strand
AATGTTATCTAGTTTTGAGAGAACATAAAAAACTTGTTGACTTTTAAAGTAAATAAGTTATAATAATGATTGTCTCAAAAGAATAATGTCTGGTAATGATGGCAGAGAGGTCACACCCGTTCCCATACCGAACACGGAAGTTAAGCTCTCTAGCGCCGATGGTAGTTGGGACCTTGTCCCTGTGAGAGTAGGACGTTGCCAGGCAATATTATTCCGCAGTAGCTCAGCGGTAGAGCTATCGGCTGTTAACCGATCGGTCGTAGGTTCGATTCCTACCTGCGGAGCCATTGGAGAGCTGTCCGAGTTGGCCGAAGGAGCACGATTGGAAATCGTGTATACGTCATAAGCGTATCAAGGGTTCGAATCCCTTGCTCTCCGCCATAGGATTTATAATATTTGGCCCGTTGGTCAAGTGGTTAAGACACCGCCCTTTCACGGCGGTAACACGGGTTCGAATCCCGTACGGGTCACCACTTTGGAGGATTAGCTCAGCTGGGAGAGCACCTGCCTTACAAGCAGGGGGTCGGCGGTTCGATCCCGTCATCCTCCACCATATAAATTTTATATGAATAGTATTA
>NZ_JALNUG010000053.1:0-634 GCF_026540675.1 Bacillus sp. GC_Bacil_1 | reverse complement strand
AAAAAACTTGTTGACTTTTAAAAGTAAATGAGTTAAAATGATTCTTGTCTTAAATGAATATAGTCTGGTAATGATGGCAGAGAGGTCACACCCGTTCCCATACCGAACACGGAAGTTAAGCTCTCTAGCGCCGATGGTAGTTGGGACCTTGTCCCTGTGAGAGTAGGACGTTGCCAGGCAAAATGGAGGATTAGCTCAGCTGGGAGAGCACCTGCCTTACAAGCAGGGGGTCGGCGGTTCGATCCCGTCATCCTCCACCATATATGTCGGAGGGGTAGCGAAGTGGCTAAACGCGGCGGACTGTAAATCCGCTCCTTCGGGTTCGGCAGTTCGAATCTGCCCCCCTCCACCATTCTTAATTAATGGGCTATAGCCAAGCGGTAAGGCAACGGACTTTGACTCCGTCATGCGCTGGTTCGAATCCAGCTAGCCCAGCCATTAAGAGCCATTAGCTCAGTTGGTAGAGCATCTGACTTTTAATCAGAGGGTCGAAGGTTCGAATCCTTCATGGCTCACCATTTTTAATAAAACATGCGGGTGTGGCGGAATTGGCAGACGCACTAGACTTAGGATCTAGCGCCTTTGGCGTGGGGGTTCGACTCCCTTCACCCGCACTTTTAATAAAATAACTCAT
>NZ_JALNUG010000052.1:0-696 GCF_026540675.1 Bacillus sp. GC_Bacil_1 | reverse complement strand
TAATATTTACTAGTATGGTTATCTTCTCAAAAAAATAAACCCTTTCAGGTTATTTTTAAGAAAATGGTGGAGGGGGGCAGATTCGAACTGCCGAACCCGAAGGAGCGGATTTACAGTCCGCCGCGTTTAGCCACTTCGCTACCCCTCCGACATTTAAACATATATGGTGGAGGATGACGGGATCGAACCGCCGACCCCCTGCTTGTAAGGCAGGTGCTCTCCCAGCTGAGCTAATCCTCCAAAAGTGGTGACCCGTACGGGATTCGAACCCGTGTTACCGCCGTGAAAGGGCGGTGTCTTAACCACTTGACCAACGGGCCAAAAATTTAAAAACTTTTCCAAGCTTCCAACCGGGCTTGAACCGGTGACCTCTTCCTTACCATGGAAGTACTCTACCAGCTGAGCTATGGAAGCATAATGGCTCCGCAGGTAGGAATCGAACCTACGACCGATCGGTTAACAGCCGATAGCTCTACCGCTGAGCTACTGCGGAATAATACAAGCCTGGCAACGTCCTACTCTCACAGGGACAAGGTCCCAACTACCATCGGCGCTAGAGAGCTTAACTTCCGTGTTCGGTATGGGAACGGGTGTGACCTCTCTGCCATCATTACCAGACTTTTATCATTATACACATTCTTTTCAGAATGTCAAAAGGAATTTTAAATACATATTCCTTCAAAACTAGATAACATT
>NZ_JALNUG010000051.1:0-1330 GCF_026540675.1 Bacillus sp. GC_Bacil_1 | reverse complement strand
TGCAGTTTTTCTATGGCTAAATTTACAGCTGATGAAAAAATACAAATCGTTCTACGTTATTTGAACGGAAATGAAAGTTATCGAGAAATAGGTAAATCGCTCGGTATAAGTGACACAATCATTTTGAATTGGGTAAACCAATATAAACAGAATGGTCTGGAAGCTTTTCTAAAACGATGTACAAATTACACACAACAATTTAAACTAGACGTACTAAACTTTATGATTGAAAACGGTATGTCCTTATTTGAAACGGCAGCTATCTTTAATATTCCTGCCCCTTCAACGATTTCTGTTTGGAAAAAACAGCTCGAAACACAAGGAATTGATGCCCTTCAATCTAAGAAAAAGGGGCGTCCATCCATGAAAAAAGATTCAAATAAACAATTAAAACAACCTTTAGCTGAAGGGTCAGTCGAAGCACTTGAAGCACGCATTAAACAGCTTGAGATGGAAAATGAGTACTTAAAAAAGTTAAATGCCTTAGTTCAAAACAAGGAAAAATCACAAAACAAGACAAAGCGCAAGTAGTCTACGAATTAAGGCATAAATATTCGGTCAAGGCACTCGTGGAGCTAGCTACTATTCCTCGAAGCACGTATTATGATTTAGTAAAGAAAATGAATCGTCCAGATCTAGATGCCGATTTGAAAGCTGAGATTAAAGCGATTTATGAGGAAAATGAAGGTCGTTATGGTTACCGTCGCATTCGTGATGAATTAACGAATCGTGGCCAGAAAGTGAACCACAAGAAGGTTCAGCGCATTATGAAAGAGCTTGGGTTAAAGTGTGTTGTGCGTATGAAGAAATATAAATCCTATAAAGGAAAAGTCGGTAGAATTGCACCTAATATTTTAGAGCGTAATTTTTATACAGATGCACCGAATCAAAAGTGGGTAACAGACATCACAGAGTTTAAATTGTTTGGAGAAAAACTGTATGTATCACCTGTATTAGATTTGTATAATGGTGAAATTATTACCTATACAATTGGTTCTAGACCGACGTATTCGCTTGTTTCAGACATGTTAGAGAAAGCATTGGAACGTTTACCTGAAACCCACCAGCTACTGATGCATTCGGATCAAGGATGGCATTATCAAATGAGACAGTACGTCCTTACACTTGAATCAAGAGCTATCGTCCAGAGTATGTCTCGAAAAGGCAACTGTTACGACAACGCAGTAATAGAAAATTTCTTTGGGATTATGAAGTCGGAGTTCCTCTACATAAAAGAATTTGAAAATGTAGAGCACTTTAAAATAGAATTAGAAAAATATATAGATTATTATAATACGAAACGGATTAAGGCAAAATTAAAAATGAGCCC
>NZ_JALNUG010000050.1:0-1352 GCF_026540675.1 Bacillus sp. GC_Bacil_1 | reverse complement strand
CCAAGCGGTGAAACGATATTTAGATGGTACAGAAAGTGGAAAAATAATTGCTAAATCTATAGGAGTTAACCCTAGCGTACTTCGTGAGTGGATTAGACGATATGAGTCTTCAGGTGAAAAGGCCTTTGAAAAGTGCTATACATTCTACCCAGCCCAGTATAAACTAGATGTACTTTATTATATGAATGAACACGGGACATCTATCAGAGAAACAGCGGCACTTTTCAATATACCGTCTTATGAAACACTTCGGAAATGGAAAATAGCTTATGAAACAGGAGGATTGGATGCCCTACAATCAAAGAAAAAGGGGCGTCCAACCATGAAAGATAAAAAAATAAAACCAGTAGATGAAGGATCAATCGAAGCCTTACAAGCGGAAAATGAGCGTTTACGTATGGAAAATGCATATTTAAAAAAGTTGAATGCCTTAGTTCAAAACAAAGAAAAATCACCAAACAAGACAAAGCGCAAGTAATCTACGAGTTAAGGCATGAATTTCCTATCAAGGAGTTACTTCAACTCGCAAACATTCCACGTAGTACGTACTATTACTGGATGAAACATTTTAATCGTCCTGATCCAAATACGGAGGTAAAAGAACTGATTCAAGCTATTTATAATGAACACGATGGGTGTTATGGTTATCGTCGTATTCGTGATGAACTTATGAATCGTGGACACAAAGTAAATCATAAAAAAGTATATCGCCTTATGAAAGAATTAGGGTTAAAATGTCTGGTTCGTATGAAAAAATATCGCTCTTACAAAGGGACAGTTGGGAAAATTGCGCCAAATATTTTAAATCGCAACTTCCAAGCTGAAAAACCAAATGAAAAGTGGGTTACAGATATTACGGAGTTTAAGTTATTTGGGGAGAAGTTATACCTATCACCAATGTTGGATTTATTTAATGGTGAAATTATCACGTATACAATTAGTTCCAGACCGACCTATTCCCTTGTTTCAACGATGTTGGACCAAGCCCTTTATTGTGTAACCGATCCGGATAAACTCCTCATTCACTCTGATCAAGGTTGGCACTATCAAATGAAACAATACCGCCATTCTCTTAAGAATTGTGGCATAACTCAAAGTATGTCTCGCAAAGGAAACTGTTATGACAATGCCGTTATTGAAAATTTCTTCGGTATTATGAAATCGGAATTTCTGTATCGAAAAGAATTTGAAAGTATAACACATTTCAAACAAGAATTAGCAAAGTATATAGAATACTATAATCATAAAAGAATTAAGGCAAAATTAAAGGGTATGAGCCCAGTACAATACCGGGCTCATACCCTAGAGGCTGCCTAATGAAACGACCTGTCTAACTTTCGGGGGTCACTTCA